>NZ_AUNJ01000508.1 GCF_000447775.1 Bacteriovorax sp. DB6_IX | reverse complement strand
GTAAAGCTTGGTGGTGAGAATACACTTATTGTCTCGACAAATTCTGATCGTCCAGGAGGTGATGCTTGTGGTGATGCTGGAGGAGCAGTAGGGTACAAGAAATCAGTTGTTGTGTATGATAATGCAATTGAAATTAGAGAGAAGGTGAGATGTACTTTTAGCTTCTTTAAAAAGTACGAATCAGTCGCAAAATGTAGTTTCAAATAAATATAATGAGCCTCTTGAAAAAGAGGCTTTTTTTTCAATATTTTTGTTTGATAAATAAAAATGTGCTAATGTGCCCTTATGAAGTTTAGGGCATTTCTACTTATTATTCTATTCTTTCAATATGTAACTCAGGGGCTGACTTTTGCGGCAACTGAAATTGATTTAAGCCAAGAAGGAGAAGTGAATATCACTTCATCTTTTTCATATCATTCTGGTTCAGAGAACTTTCCCTCAGACTTTACTCCTATCAAAGAAAGTGAGTTTCATCATAGTTATACATCGAAGAATATTTGGTTGCTGGGTCGCTTTAAGAATGAAAGCTCTTTTCCCGTTGAGAAGATCATCTACCTCAGCTCTTTGACGATTGGAGACCTCGTATTCTACAAGAAGGTCTTAGGTGAGTGGAAGGAGTTTGAAAAATTTGAGATACACAAGGACCGAGATCGACTAGGTTTTTTCCCGAAGTTTCATCTCTCTCTCGGTAGTAATGATGAGATGGAAGTGTTGATAAAACGACAAGGGCTTCATCATCTGGATACAAAAATTCTTCTAACAGATGCAAACTCGTTAAATAAATTAGAGAAAAAAACTGAGAGACTCTATACTTTCTATCTTGGGTTTGTAGTCGCTCTGGCCTTGTTCAATTTAGTTATCTTTGTCCTAACTAAGGACAAGAATTATCTCATTTATACTGTTTTCATTATGAGTATTGGACTTCTAATTCTCTCATTAGTTGGGGCCATTGATGGAATTTATATTAATAAACAGCTCAATAAGAATATTGGAAGTTTTTCTTCTATCTCAATAGCGCTTGCATTCTTTTTCTCGTATCGTTTTCTGCGGCTTAAACAGAAAGTTCCAAAAGCTAAGTATTTCTTTATCCCATGTGTGTGTACGAGTGTCATTATCGTATTAATCAATCAGACCTATCTCTATGCAGAGTATACAAATATCTAGGGAACCATAATTGATCTCAATATTGTTATTGCGATGTTCGTTCTTCTCTATGTAGGTTTCTATTTATCAATTGCAAAAAGAGATAAGATTGCGATGATCTATACACTATCTTGGCTCTTTATGTTTGGAGGAGGATTTGTATGGTTGGCCGTGACAAAGGAGATCTTACCTGTAAATTTCTTCACAAAGCACGCTATCTTATTTGGAAATATTATTGAAATGCTCTTACTTTCTTCGGCCTTGGCCTATAAGTACAATACTCTTCAAGAGGAGTTAAGAGTTAAGAAAGAAGTTGAAAAGAGTCATGAAAAGTATAAGAAGCTTTTAAGAGTTCTTTCTCATGACATCGCAAACTCGCTCTTTATTATAAGTGGTTATACAAAGAGGTTTCGACGTCGACCTGAGCTCTTTGATGCTAACGAAAGTTGGGAGAAAATTGAGAAGGCAACGATTCATATGGAAAAAATTCTTGATACAGTGAAAGCTGAACAAGCCTATGAGATGAATGCAAAAGGTCTAAAGCTTGATTCTGTTTCACTTAATCAAGTTTTAAAAGATACTCTTGAAATTTATCAAAGTCGTATTGAAGCGAAGCAATTAGAGATCGAATTAAAGTCTCAGTTTGATTTAAATGTTTGGGGACATTACTCAGTTCTTGTCCACCAAGTTTTCGGAAATATAATCTCTAATGCCGTTAAATTCTCACATGCTGGCCATAAGATAGTTATTGAGGTTTATGAGGATCGAAAGTTTGCGACGATTACGATTCGTGACTTTGGTATTGGAATGAGTGAAGAAGACCTCAAGGCCTTTAATGAAGGAAGAGATATTAGCTCTAAAATTGGAACTGGGGGAGAGAGAGGAACAGGATTTGGAATGTACTTGATTCAATCCTATGTGAAACTCTTTAAGGGAAGTTATAAGATTAATTCACAGTTAAATATTGGAACGACTGTCACAGTGTCTATTCCGATGGTTAAAGATCAATATGAACGCTAAAACCATGTGAAAAGGTGGGGTATTGGTGTGATTTTGCATTTTGACTCCATTTTAAGCTAGAATTAATAATGAGTATTGAGAAGTACTCAAGGAGCAAATGATGAATACAAATGGAATTGAATACAAGAGTTATTTTCGTAATGAATCAGTCACATTAATTGAAGTTCTCAAGAATCGTGAGAGCGCATGGTATTTCTGTACTGGTGACGAGCTTTCTCCATTTCATTGTTCACAAGAAATCGTTGAAAATGTAAATGGTAATGATATCAATGTCAGAACCTTTGAAGAGGGGGAGCTGCGATTTGATGATTACTTTGGAAAGCTTGTTATTTCTGGCCGGGACTCGGAGCTTGTCATCAACTCTCAGACAATAGAAATACCTACAGATTTAAAAGATAAAGTAGAGAGAATTCTTCACTAGTTTAAAAGAGGCCTAATGAGGCCTCTTTCTTATTGAGCATGTAAAATAGCATTGACATTATTAATACAATTTTCTGTTGCTGGTGCCTTGTGTAATCTGAGGTACTTCTCCGGACACTCTAGCCCCGTAGCAGTATACTTTTCGCCATTTAAGCAAGCAGCATATTTAATATACTCTTCCCATTCTGGTTTTGTCGTATCCCTTCTCTTTGTGTAATACGAATAGACGGCAAGACGAATAAGATCCTTATCAAATTTGAGGGCCTCAAGTGGAACTCCCGTCAATTCACTAAACCTTTGATCATAGACTTTAAAATATTCAGTCGCATAACCTTTGTACTTATCAAGATCCATCCATTCTCTAGGTGGTGAGTTTCCATGGAGAAAGCCAATACTATTGGGCCACATATCTTCCAATAGATGAGACTCGTCCCAAATTTCAGCGATAGCGCTTCCCGTACTATTTTGAATGAACTTCTTAATGAGATAAGTGTCGGCAAGATCCTTTAGAACGATCTTTCCTGTTGGTTTCATATTCTCATCGAGTTCAATCATAAAATTTTGAGAGTGAGGAGAATCAAAGTAAGCCGATGTATATGCTGCGAGTTCAGCCGTTGCTCGAGCTGTTGGCTTAACATAGTTCTCAAGCCAATACTTATATGGATCTGATGATCCATTCTTTTGGGCAAGTAACTTTCCCATTTCAGGGTGAAGGGCAGAGAAGCCTGGTAGGTAATACTTCTTACCACTTGGAACATCATTAAGTGATCTTACAAGTAGTCCTTGATCGAGTTCTTCAATTCCAAGACCTAGTGGTTCATCTTGAATAATGAGGGTCTCAAGTTTCATTTTCTCTGTTGTCTCTACAATAAAGTCTGTGATCTTTCTCACGTCCTTGGCATCTTTCCAAGTTTGTTTCTTATCTGTCCACTTTCCGCCGGTATTATTTGTTGAAACTTTAATTGAGAATGAATGTTGAGTTTCAGGATCAACTGCAATCATTGAACGAGAAGCCGTGAGATAACCTTTTAAATAGTTCTTAGGAGTTGAATCAATTCCTTTACTATCGAGCCATTCTTTCACATGTAGGTGCCATCTGGTATCTTCTGGATTGATAACCCATCTGACGTAGTTCTCTCCATCTTTTTCAAAGACAAGTGCATTTCGAGTGGCCTCATCGAGATTATCAGAGAAGTCAGATTGTAATTCAGAGAGAGGGATCTCATAGTGTTGCATATCAAAGACTTCATTTGATCTTGTTGAAACCATATTTGACTTGGTTTCCCAGTCGACAAGTTGTTTAACTGTCTCTGAAAGTTGAGCTGAAGCTGGGGCCCTATTTGTAAGAGGGGCACATGAGAATAAGAGTAGTAGTGTGATTAGGCTTAATTGTTTTTTCATACTAATTTATCGGTATGAAATATTCAAGAATTAAGCCTTTTTTAGCTAGTTAAGTGTTTGAAATTAATAGTCTTTACAAGACCAGTCGCGAGAGTGAATCTTATACTTTGGGATTCTTGCAAAAGTTGCAAAGTGTTTATCAGCATCCTTTCTCACTCGATCAATTTTTACTCTAAAGTTACCAGTCGTGAACTCTTGGATTTTTCCACCATACTTACTGATGAGATTGACCTTCTTGAAGTAGCTAGACTCAACACCATATTTCACAACATGTACTTGTACTTCGTGAAAGATATCACCTCTGCCGTGGCGGGATTGATATATCGTCAAAGAATCAACAAATTTTGATACATCGTAGTGAACACATTTATAGATGGGTTCTCTCTTTGGATCAAGACTTGCGAATGTTGATACTGTAATTAAAGATAAGATTGGAATAATAATTTTTTTCATACTCTAATGATAACGCAATTTGTGTTAAGATTGTAGCTATGGCAGCATCATTCTTTAAAAAGCATAATAGTCATATACCTGTTTGGTTAATGAGAAGACTTTTCAATCTCTGGCCACCATATCTTGGTTCTGGAATAGAATTCATCGAAGGCAGTGAAGACTTTCGCTATATTAAAACTTGCCTCAAAAGACGTTGGTATAATTTAAATTACGTAGGAACTTCTTACGGGGGATCACTCTACTCAATGACTGACCCTTTCTATATGTTTATGCTTATCAATATTCTTGGTAACGACTATATTGTCTGGGACAAAGGGGCCCATATTGATTTTGTGAGACCTGGGAAGTCACATGTTTATGCTGAGTTTAAAATTACGGATGAAATTCTTGAAGATATAAGAGAGAAGACAAAAGAGGGGAGAAAGTATATTTTCGAGCTTCCTGTGGATGTTGTTGACACTCAAGGCGAACTTGTCGCGTCAGTGAAGAAAACACTCTATGTCAGAGAGAAGAGAAAGAATTAGTGAAAATTCATCAAATTAAAGGTTATATTCAAAGCCTATATCTTGTGGAGTATCCTGATTCGCTCTTACTTTTGGATAGTGGATGCTACTGCGATTTTCCCATTGTCGAGGACTTCATCACCAATAACCTAAAAAGAGAATTTAGTGATTTGAAATTAGTTCTTATCTCACACACCCATCCTGATCATGCCGGTGGAGCTTGGCGATTTAAAAAGGCCGGAATCAATATTGCTTTCAAAGAGAGAATGGATCACTGGTACTTAGGTCGACGAGGTTTTAAGAATTATTGGATTGATATTCTCTTAACTTGGTATGTTGCAAAAAAGATGAAGCGTCCTTTTAAGAATATATTTTTTAAAAGACGAATCGAGGCAGACTTTTTTCTGACCGATGGGACTTCTGTTCCTGGATTTCCCGAATGGCTGTGCTTAGATGCGCCTGGGCATACTGATAGTGATATGACTTTCTATCATAGAGAAAGTTCTACAGCCTATGTTGGAGACAATATTATAAAACTCAGAGATAAGTATATCATTCCGCACCCCGTGAGTTTTCCAAAGCTCTATCGAAACTCTCTCGAAATGTATCTTAATCAAGGGATTCAGAATTTTCTCTTGGCCCATGGTGGAGAGACATGCATCTCTAAAGAAGAATTGGGTGATATTATTAACCGCGTCCCAAATACGGCCATCGACAATAGTGATATTCTGAGACAGTTAATTGGCAATTTTAAAAAGAACTTAAAGAAGTCTAGTCGATAATAAGTCCGTTACTAACTGTAACTTCAGTATCTTTTTCTTTCATATCAACTCTTTTAGCCGAATACACTCCATCGACATAATCTTTAAATAAATATTTTCCAGAGTTGTCTAAATCAATCTTTCCATTCAAGAATTGTTGATCCTTAAGCTCCTGATAGATAAGAATTGGAAGAGAGATATTTTCGTCATCAGCGCTAAGCACCTCTGCACTAAGAACTCCTAGAACTTCGCCATCTGTATTGATAATTGGACCACCCGACATACCTCCGATAGAGGCCCTATTGTGATCACATTGTATGTAATCACCTAGAATTGATTTCCTCTCTCCTAAATTATAGGCACCTTTTCCTAGGTAGCGGCATTCAAGCTTTAATTTTTGATGACCACCCTTGGCAGCATAACCGAGTACATAGACTTTATCTCCATGTTGAGGTTGTGATTTGGCAAGTTCGAGAATATTAAGGTTTTGGTATTTTAGTGGTTTAAGAATACTTAGATCTCGATTGTATGAATTCACACGATCTTTAATTCTGTATTGAATAAAACGATTCTTAATTTTCTTGATTTTTGCTGTGTGAGCAAATGCCTTTCTTCTCTTGCTTTCACTACCATATGGTAGACAGTGATGTGCTGTTCCCATGAAGACTTCTTCGTGACTATTTTTAAAAAGAAATGAAGAGCAGTTATAGGGGTTATTGATAAAAGACTTTTTTACTAGAATCTTCCCAACAGTATTTTCTGGAGTTAAATCATCGGCACTAATCGCAAGAGTCGTAGTGGCAATGATAATAGAAAATACTGTTAGGATTCTTTTCATAACTTTCTCGGTTAAAATTGATTAAAGAGCAATATAAAGGTCACCAATATTTTCTTTGAGTACCTCTATGACTTCATTTTGATCATTTGTAATTGGAGTGGCCCTATACCATTGACCCATTCCTATTTCTTCCCAGATACCAACATTTGATCCCCAGTAGTGGAAAGCTGAGTAGGTCTGATCTCTTTCTAGTTCAGTTTCAGTAGACTGAAAGTAAGGAGAGGCCTTACCTGTAGCAACGACTGTTTGACACTTTGTTGCTTCAGCAAACTTATTGGCAAAGAGAGTTGAGATATTACATGCATAGAATTGGGCAACGCACTTTCCGCAGAACTTTACTTCTCCCGATTCAATGGCCTCATTCAAGTGTTTTTCAATTGTTGTTGTCCCAAGACGGTCTAAGAAGTTAGGTCTTGTCTCGTTATTGACATAGATTCCATTGAGTCCTCTTGAACCAGAAAGCCCATGGACTTCACCATTTTCTTTTCTTGAGGCCCATCCATGTGAAACAGAAGTCAGTTTAGGAATACAACCATAATTCTTAGTGTACTTCTTGAGTGCTCTGATAAATGAGTTTCCATTTCTCCAATTATAAACAGTCTTTGCACCGTGGATGATATTTTTAAAGGCCGGCTCTTTTCGGTTGTTCTTCTTGATGAGATAGAGCCCTTTATTTGAGTTCGTGTAGAATGTTGCTTCGTTCTTCTCGTAAGCTTCCATTCCTAGAAGTTCCATGACATCTTCTCTGTAGCTTTGAGCTTCTGCTAAATTCGTTACTTCTTTTGGTAGATTCGTTCCGTGATCACGATAGGCGATATTGGTGGCCATAACATTTGTGACACATACTAGTGATAGTACGATTGCTTTCATATTTCTTCCCCATAAGTTGATTAGTGGGGTTATAACGCATACCAAAAAAAATGAAAGTTATTTGGAAAATTTACACAAAAAAAGCCGCGTAGAACGCGGCTTAGTAATATATAAGTATTTGTTTTTACTTATTAGATTCTATTTGGCTTAAACCAACATTGTGATCTTACACCATCTTTGAACCCTTCAAATCTGTTACAAACACCTGCTGTTTGATCAGAGTTGCTAACTTCATCGTGAAGGTCTTTAGTACAAAGAGCTCCTGCAAAGTAAGTGTCTAGACGACATTGACCAGCTGGGTGCTTGTGGTTCGTTTTGCTAACAACAGACTTGTCTGGAGTTGCGAAAGAAACAGGTCTATTCCCATTTAGAAGAGTCGCTAAACCTTTTGATGCTTGAGATGATCTCATACATAGGGCCTTATCTTCTGCTGAATCCCACATCTTGTCACATTTATCAGCAACTAGTGGATCAATATTCATTGCACTTACGATTGAGATATTGTCATCTTGTCCATAGATTCTTCTGAAACATTTCATTGTTGCCCAGTAATCAGATTGACCTTCGTTTGAAGCCCAAGTCTTCATGAAGAATCTTGTTACCTTTGGAGCACCTGCTAGGTGGTGTCCAAGCTCGTGGCATAGAACTAGAGCAAAACCATCTGCAGAAACAGCTTCGTGTCTTGCAAGTCCACCAAACATATGAACTTCCCAAGTTGATCCCGCTTGTTTTGCATAAGCATTTACTGTACCGTCAGTCCACTTTCTGAAAACTTTTAGTTTCTTACCTTTTTCTGCGATTACTGGCTCATAGTGCTCAATCGCTCTATCGATAACATGATTGAAGATTTCTTCAGTCATTCCACTTGATGATTTCTGATCAGCGCTGATCCACATGTCATTGTCTGGCATAAAACCAGTTTTTCCATCAATATCACATGCAAGCACATTCGTTGATGTTAGAAGTAGTGTTGAAAGAACAACATTCTTAAATTGTTTAAGCATACTTTCCTCCCTGAAATTTGCTTGAATAAACTCAATTTAAAAAGTATTCCAATTGCAATTGAAAATGTAAATTATTTTGTGTTGGAGTGTTTTGGTCGGTTATTTGTTCTTAATTAACTCAATTCCATCATCTGTTAATTTGATCTTTCTCTCTTTGTAGAGGATCCCAACCGCTTTTTTAAAGGCCTTCTTACTGACGCCTAGCATACCTTTAATCTCTTCAGGAGTACTCTTGTCGTTAAGAAAGGTCTTTCCACCAGATTCTTCAAGAAGTTCAAGGATGAGTGTTGTCGTTTCTCGTAGACCACTCATACCTAGTGGTTTAAGTGAAACATCGATTAGACCATCAGGTCTAACTTTTTTGACGTAGGCCGGATACTTTTCACCCATACGAACAGGGGAGAAGGTTTCGTTTGCGTAAATCATTCCAAGGTACTTCTTGTTAATGATAACTTTATGTCCAAGTTCTGTTCTTTGAACAGGCTCTATTGAAACTTGATCATGCATTGAGAGACCTGTTTCTTCTTGGTTCTCAAGGTACTTTCCAAATTTAGTCGTCCCAAATACTCGGTTCGTACCCTCTTCAAGACAAACTCTAACGAGGTATTCTTCATATGGACGAACTTTTACTTTTTGTTCATTTCCTGGAACAAGAAGATCTTTGTCTATCCCCCAGTCGAAGAAGGCCCCAAATTCCTTCACGTCTTGAACTTTCATGACTGCGAATTCACCTACTTGTGCATAGGGAAGTTCTGTTGTGGCAATAGGAAGACCTTTTGTATCGAGATAAACGAAGACTTCAATCTCCTGGCCAATTCTTAGGTTAAGAGGTCCAAGATTGTCTGGGAGAAGAACATCATCACCATCCTGGTCAACAAGGTAGTGACCTGAGTTAATTTTTCTATCGACAGTGAGTTTCTGAATCTTTCCAATATTTATCATTGATATTTCCTTCGTGTATTTTGCCTTTCTAACTCTAAAGATAGCAAAAGACCAACTCTAAATTCTTGAAATGTAAATAAGATCGTATTTTAAGAGCACTTTTTGAAGGTAAGAGTAATTTCTGTTCCATGGTCGTCTGGAGATTCGGAAATATCCTTGCTCACAACACTGACCTCTCCTTGGTAGAGCTCCATATACTCTTTTACCAGTGGCATTCCAAAACCTGTTCCATGTTCTCCATTTGTACCTTGTCTTGTTGTTGGTACGGTTTTAGAAAAGAGGTTATCTAGAATTTTTTTAGGAATTCCTATTCCTGAATCTCTAATTGAGACCTTGGCATAATCTTCTGCGTTCTGTACTCGTAACTGAATCTCGCTCTCGGCTTGAGAAAACTTAATCGCATTTGAAAGAATATTTGAAAGTACCTGATGGGTGAGAGAGTTCGGTTCAGCTTGAACACTTATGTTAAAATCTCCATGTTGAATAAGGGAGAGTTTCTTATCTTCAAGTTTTCCTTGAAATATTTGGCTTAGGTTATTAATAACGTGGTTGAGACTGACTGATTGAAGTTCGACTCTTGATTTTCCCGATTCAATGGCTTCGATTTGTTTGACCTGATCCGTAATATTGGTAATCATCTTGCTTCCAAAGCTAATTTTTTCTGCCCACTTTTGTACTTCCTCAGGAGTCATATCCTTTCTTTGGAGAAGCTGCGCACTACTATAGATAATCGTGAGAGGATTTCTAATATCGTGAGTGAGAATTCTCAAAAGACCATGGGCCGTATCAGATTTTTCTTCAAGAGATCGAAGAGACTTTTTTAGTGCAAACATATAGATCAGGATAAAGGTAATAATCAGGCCCATATTCACATAGTAGCTAGACTCCCAGAGGAAATCATTAAACTCCTGAGAGAGGGGAATATCGAGATGTGAAAAATAGATGGGGCCAATATACTTGAGAAAAGGGTAGGCGAGAATACAAAGGGAAGACCAAAATAGTAGATATCTTCTCGAGAGAAAGAGACCCAATGCCAATGGAATAATATTGATAAAGTAAATACCCATCGTCTTTTCTCTTCCTAGGCAAAGAGAGGCATTCATTATTCCAATATAGACTATCGCCGCCGTGAGATTCGTTGATTTAGATAGGGAGAGTCCCTTCTTAAAAAAGAAAATATTGATAATTAAAAGTATGGCCCAAGTTGTATTGGTTTTTAGAAAATAGGGAGAGTCGAGAATCATGTAGTAGTTGATTCCATAGACAAAGAAAATCATTGAAGCAATGAGAGTTGCGAGTATCAAAGTGTAAGATGTTCGCACCTCTGTCTCATTATGGTACTTCAGAGACTTCGGTAAAAAGTAGTTGATTAAGCTTCCAAATTTCACGCAGGATTATTATAAGGCAAAATTATTGACTGCGGGACAATTCTTAATTTTATTCTGATTTATTTGAAGAAGCCAGTGATTCAAAGACGCTCTTAAGCTTCGGAAAGCTCTTTATTGCGGCTTCTAGGCTTTCTTCTAAAACTCTTTCTGGCAGCCCTAACTCAATGGCCCTCTTAATGATAATTTCGTGGATTTCAGGTGAATCTAGTCCAGATTTTAAGGCATCTTGAGCATATTTAAGTGATTCTGCAGGCTTAAGTTGTTCGTCATTAACGATGACCTCTAAGACCTTAATATTCTTATTCTTAGGAAATTTATTCTGTGCTCTCTTAAGTACATTTTCCATGAGCTGTTTATTGCTCGAGAGCTTGAGTGCTTGAATGAGAGAAGCGTAAACCAGTGGCTTATCCTCACAGATACTTGAAGCTTCATCCATTAGCTTATAGGCCCTTTCAAGGAGATCACTATCAACTTCTTTATCACCCTCGTACTTATCTTTAAGAATTTTCTTTCCATAGATTGTAAGAGAAGCTGCAATATAGTTTTTAAGGTCACTATCTGGCTCTTCGACATTCTTAAAGGCCGTATGATAACTGAGAATATCATCATATTCTGCACATGCGACTGAGACCCACGCAAGGTCTGGGATCATCTCTGGGTTAACAGGGAAATCCTCTGTCATAAGAGAGCTAATCCTGTAGGCCTTTTGCCTTTCTTTAAGCTGCATGTAGATATTGAAGAGCTCTTTAAGAGAGTTGTAATACTTTGGGTGATACTTTAGGCTTGTTTCAAAAGCAGTTCTTGCTTGTTCCAGACCCTTAGATTTTACATGAACCAGCCCTTCGAGATAGAAGGCTTCATAGGGTTTCTTATCTGCTTTCTTTGCCTTGGCCAGAGTTTGTAGACTCTTGTCTAAATCAAATCTCATTTGCTCACGGGCCGACTCAACTAAGATAGTATATTCGCTAGGAGCCGTCTTAGGTATGACAATTTTTAAGAACTCAGATTGTAGGGAAGTGACTGTATAGGGAAGCATGACGAGACAATCAATTTCAGATTGAGCCAGTTTTGTTACAGCATCTAAAGAGTCATTTTCTGAAAATAGAATAAAACCAGACTCTAGACGATTCCCATGGTTCTTAAGATGTTCCTCTAAGAGTTCTTTATAATTTCCATCTTCTAATTTATCGTGAGTAAAGACATAATTAGGCTTTTGAGACTTCATAATCTCAAGTGCCATCTCAACATTCTTGGCAAATTGAACATTCTTACGGGCAACAGCTGTTTTCTTTAGCATTTGTTCAACAGCAGTTTTTCCAGCAACTGTTGGTTCAACGACAAGAAATGTCTTGTTCTTCATATATTGTTTGATGAGTTGCTGGGCTTTTGCATCCATTACTTTCTATACCTATCGAAAATAGTCGAGACATTCTCTTGTCTCTGTTCAATTTGCTCAATATATGAGTCCCAAAAGTCATTAACTTTATCAGTAATAGTGAGAGTTATCTCAGCGTGATCGTCAGTGATCTTTTCGTAGTGAGAAATATTTCCATTAATCACATGACACTGGAGAGTACTTTTATCCGAAGGCATTTTCTTTAACTTTCTCAAATGCTTGTCGTTATCAAAGATGTAGAGATTTAAATGATGTCCTTCTGCACATGACTTAGTTGGAACTATGAGCGTAAAATCTTTTTCATCGGCCAGAACAAAATTGATCTCTTTATAATCAATACAGTCTTGTTGGCTTGTTGAATTTGAAAAAATCATATAGGACTTGCTTAGTCTTTTTGTTGCAAGTGTAATTTTCCTTGAAGTCATAAAGAGAATTTTAAGGTATCTGGGAGAAAAATCAAGCAAATAGCACCATTTTATTTATCAGACTTTTATTGGGGATTTTGTGCATATTTGTGAGAAAAATCATAAATAGACACAAAAATTGTCCTAGCTAAGAAAAAGTGTTTGACGAGTTTGATTCTAGCCTTTTAAAATTAAGTACAAATAACTTTTTAGTTTAACTCAAAGGAAAGAGGAAATTATGGCTAAGAAAAAGACAGCTAAGAAAGCTACTAAAAAAGCAACAAAGAAAACTGCAGCTAAGAAAACTGCTAAGAAACCAGCAAAGAAATCAAAAGAAATGCTTCTAGTTGGTTCAAAAACTAAAGAAGCTCTAAAAGGTTCTGGAAAGAACACTTTTAACGTATCTGCTGATACTCTAGATGCTCTTAACGAGTACGTATACTTCCTAGTTGATCAAGCGCAAAAGAAATGTGCTGCCAACGGAAGAAAGACAATTAGACCATACGATATCATGGCTTAATTTCAAAAAGTCTTTTTTGAATAACAAAGCCCTCTTTTAGAGGGCTTTTTTTATATCTATTTTTTTGTCAAAGAAATTTTAGAAAGAAAGATTATCCTTAATTTCACTGATTTTAACTTCACGGTCTTCACCAGAATCCATATTTTTAACTTTAACGATTCCTGCTTCGGCCTCTGATTCTCCTAGGAAGATTGTGTAGCGAACACCACGCTTATTGGCATAGTTCATCTGTTTCTTCATTTTAGCCGCTTGAGGGTAGATATCTGTAGAGAAACCTTCTCTTCTAAGCTCTGTCGCTAATTTGAGATATTGTGATGTCAGATTGTCTGAGAAGTTGATAAAGAGAGCATCTAGACGACTATCAATATTTTTGAAAAGTCCTCTGGCTTCCATGACATCATAAATTCTCGCTGCTCCAAAAGAAAGCCCCACACCTGATAAGTCTTTAACTCCAAATAAGCTTGTAAGATCGTCATATCTTCCACCTGCTCCGATACTTCCCATACTTCCATCATCAAGCTTTACTTCAAAGATCGCTCCTGTGTAATAATCGAGCCCTCTTGCTAGCGTTGCATCGAAGTCGAGAGTTTTTAGACCTAATTCATCTGTATACTTAAAAATGAACTCGAGTTCAGCAACTCCTTTTTCTCCAATCTCATCTCCTGAAAGTACCTCTTTTACTTGGGCCAGTTTCTCAGTATTTGAACCTGAAAGACTAAAGAGGGGATCGAGTGTTGTCAGTTGATCTTCTGTGAAGTCTTTTGAGCGAAGCTCTTCAAAGACTTTTTCTTTGCCAATCTTATCGAGCTTGTCGATAGCGATTGTCATATCAGTGAGCTTTTCAAGGGCACCAATTTTAGAGGCAAAACCTTGAAGGATTTTTCTGTTATTGATTTTTATAGAGAAGCCTTCAATTCCTAAATCAATGAGAGAGTCATTATAGATCTGCATCAAAGAGACTTCTGACAGAAGAGAATCTGTTCCGATGATATCAGCATCGCATTGATAGAATTCTCTGTATCTTCCTTTTTGAGGTCGATCTGCTCTCCATACAGGTTGTATTTGAAATCTTTTAAAAGGAAAGGCCAGTTCATTTTGGTTCTTTGCCACATAGCGGGCAAATGGCACAGTGAGGTCATACTTTAGACCTCTGTCACTAATTTTTCTGGTCATTGATCTGGCATCACGACTTTGCAATTGCTCATCTGAGACTTTCTTAAGATAGTCTCCGCTATTGAGAATCTTAAAGAGAAGCTTATCTCCTTCCTCTCCATACTTTCCTGTTAAGACATCTAAGTTTTCAACGGCTGGTGTTTCTAATGGCATAAATCCATGGGCCTTAAAATGCTTTTTAATAGTGTCAAAAATATAATTTCTTCTATTTGTTTCTACAGGACCAAAATCTCTTGTTCCCTTCGCATTTTGTGGCTTAACGCTCATAGTTTCTCCAAAATAGTCTTTCTGCTTTTAACTCAGTCAGTTATACCTGTTTTTCTCTGTCTTTTGAAGTCTGGATTATTTGAAAAACCATGTTTCTTTATGGATAATGAGCAAAACACGGATGTTTGGAGATAAAATGCATAAATCAAAATACTTTTTATTATTAAGTACTCTCATTGTGAGTTCATGCTCACTTTTTAAGGCCCGAGTGCCACTGCCTCAGTATCAAGTGATTGATCAAGTTGTTCACCCTGGTAAAGTGAAAAAGGTCCAAGTCAAAGTTCCTCAAATAGGAAAGGATCATAAGCTTATTTGTGCTAAGAGCGAAGTGAATACACTCTTAGAAAAAGATCAACTCACTGGTTATTTTTCGGTTAACTATAAGTATCTTAGAGATGAGACCAATAGTCGTCTGATTCCTTGCTACTTGCAGTCTAATATTCAAGGGGATCTCGTAAATTTCCACGTCTTTAATATGAGAGTTGAAGAATGGGATTATCCAAAGAGCTTTATCAATGTGGCCAAGAAACACGTTGATCTTTCTAAGGAGAACTTAGATCGCTACCTAAAAGAAAAAGCAGAACTTAAAGAAGTCTATGAGAACCTTGTTAAAGGGGAAAAGCTTTTTACTGAGAGTTTCCGCGCCCCACTTAAATCTAAGATCACAGGAGTTTACGGTTCTCGCCGTGTCTTTAATAATAAGAAAGACTCTTGGCACTCAGGGACTGACTTTAGGGCGAGAAGGCCGACACCAATTCCTTCTTCAAATAGGGGTCGAGTTGTTCATGCAAAACACCTTTTCTTCAATGGGAAAGCTGTTTTCATCGATCATGGAATGGGGGTTTTAACAATGTATTGCCATCTTTCAAGAATTGATGTGAAGGTTGGAGATATTGTTGAAAAAGCTCAGGTGATTGGACTTTCTGGTAACACGGGTAGATCAAGCGCCCCACATCTTCACTGGGGAGTCCGTGTCCAAAATAATTGGATCGATGGTCTCCAGTTCTTAAAAGAGCAGGGCGAGTATCCGTTAGAAGCGAATTACAAGAGCACTTCCAGCAAGTAGAAGAACTGAACCAATAACTCTATAAACGTTAATGGCCTTCGTTGTTAATCCTAGCCATCCATAATGATCTAGTAGCAACGAGGCCACAAGCTGTCCCGTTACGACAAGTGCAACCCAGCCAGTTGAACCTAGTTTCGGTACAATGATGATTGCCGAAAGAACAAAGATACTTCCAATGATTCCACCCGCTAGTAAGTAAGGTGGAAGGCTGAGAACTTTTGAAAAGCTTGGAAGAGCGTTGAAGTTAAAGAGCCCAATAATAACGAAGACAAGAAATCCTCCTGTAAATGAAACAAGGGCTGCTTGAGTGGCCCCTCCGATATGAGAAGAGAGTTTCGCATTAATAATGGCTTGAAGTGGAACGATGGCACCAATGGCCAAGGCCCATGAAATCATAAACAGTTTCATATATTTCCTTATGTCGATAAATTCGTGTCAATCTCACAATTTTTGATTAGTATAGCCTAAGGAATTTAATGTCGAATGACAATAGAGCGGGAGCAGCGTGTTATGACAACAATCCAATTGATTATCGTTCTGGTTTTTCAAATTGCAGTGATTGGACTTATCGTTTTCTTTAGAAAAATGGATCGATCTGAAAAAGATGGAGATCGCTCTGCGCAAGATTTAAGTAACCTCATCCAAAACCAAGGACAGGGGCTTTCAGATACTCTGATTAGAAATAATGATCAGCTTTCAAAGAATTTTGGAGAACTAAGAGAAGGGGTCTTAGAAAGACTTCTTGAATCAAAAGCGGCCATGAATAAAGATCTCTATGAGTTTAAAGATCTACTGACAAAAGACTTAGAAGTTAAGTTTGATAAGTTAAATGGAACGATTCAAGAAAAGATGGATCGTATCAATAATAAGGTTCAAGAAAATCTTAATGAAGGTTTTAAAAAGACGAATGAAACATTCACTGGAATTATTCAACGTCTTGCCAAGATTGATGAGGCCCAAAAGAAGATTGAGTCACTCTCAACAAATGTTATTAGCCTTCAAGATGTTCTAACTGATAAGAAGAGCCGTGGAATCTTTGGAGAGGTACAACTTAATAATCTTCTCCAGTCTGTTTTTGGAGAGCCTGGTAAGTACTACCATATTCAACATAAGGTTAAGGATGGAAGGCTGGCCGATGCGGCCCTAACTCTTCCTGATCCTATTGGGCTTCTCTGTGTTGACTCTAAGTTTCCTTTAGAAAACTTTAAGAGAATGTTTGAAGGACATACGGAAGAGGAGAAGAAGCTTGCCCGTCGTGAGTTCGTAAAGAACCTGAAAAAGCATATTGATGATATCTCAAGTAAGTATATCATTCCTAATGAGACAGCAGATCAGGCCATTATGTTCTTACCTGCTGAGGCGATTTTTGCTGAGATTCATGCTTATCACCCAGATATTGTTGAGTACTCTCAGCAAAAGAGAGTTTGGATTGCTTCTCCGACAACATTCATGGCCACTTTAACAACAGTACAAAGTGTAATTATGAATATGGAGAGAAGTAAGTATATGAGTATTCTTCATAGAGAAATCAATAAGTTAGGTGATGAATTTGCCCGTTATGAGACGAGATGGAACGATCTTTCTAAGCACTTAGGAACAGTGACTAAGGATGTTGATAAGATTAATGTCACTACGACTAAGATTACGAAGCAATTCCAAAAGATTATGGAAGTTGAGGTTGAACAAACTCCAGAGTCCATTGATTTTTCTGGTCAGGGTAGTCTTAATTAAGTATAATAAGAAGGAATTCAAGGAGTTTTTATATGAGTATGGAAGTATTTGTTGCATTATGTGCAGTTGGTTTTTGGGCAATGTTACCAGCTTCTTTAGCTATTGCCGTTAGAGACTTTGACGATGCCATTATCGATGATGATCATCACTAGGATTTGAGAATCCTTTAAATATAAAAAAAGCCAGTCTTAGAACTGGCTTTTTTTGTGCCTAGATTTTGGCATAAAAAAAGCGGAGATTTCTCTCCGCTTCTTTAATATCTTTAAGTTTAAAAACTAATTAGTCATTGGCCTTATTAACAAACCATTCTGTACTGAACTTGTCATTGTAGTCTTCAATACCTAGGTCGATAATTTTAAGAGCTTCTTCTCTTCCGTAAAGACCAGTGATTTCGATCTTTGCTTTTTGACCTTCAGCTGGGATTTCCTTATATGTAAGGAAGTAGTGCTTAAGCTTGTTAAGAATAGACTCTGGACAGTCAGAAATATCTTTCATCTCTCCAAAAATTGCATCGTCTTTAAGAACAGCAACGATCTTATCATCAACTTCACCACCATCTAGCATTCTGAATCCACCAATTGGAACACAGTTAACTAGGATATCACCGTGAGAGATTGTTTTTTCAGTCAGAACACAGATATCGATTGGATCTGCATCACCAAAAAGTCCATCTCTTCCAGTTTGTTCCATTGTGTATTTCGCTGACTTTTCAGCAGAATATGTTCTTGGAATTAGACCATAAAGAGCTGGGATAACATTTGAGAACTTCTGAGGTCTGTCTACTTTTAAGTATCCAGTCTCTTTATCAATCTCATACTTAACTCTGTCAGTAGGTACGATTTCGATATAAGCATTGATTTCTTTCTCTGCTTGATCAGACCATGTCGACACTCCGTGCCATGGGTTTGGACGGAATAGGTGACCGGCCATCTTAAGAAGTTGATTCATTTGTTGATCATTCATTATGACTTCCTTTTAAAATATTTATAAAATTGAACGCCATAAGCTAACATAGTTTTCTTAAATTGAAAAAGATTGAGCGAATTTTCTCTTTAAATAGATTAGTGACTAGCTGCGAAAAAGTTCTGCT
>NZ_AUNJ01000507.1 GCF_000447775.1 Bacteriovorax sp. DB6_IX | reverse complement strand
AACTGCATGAGGATCAAGCCCAACCATAGGCTCATCGAGAACCAGAAGATCTGGTTTATGACAAACAGCTTGAGCAAGAGCGACTCGTTGCTTATATCCCTTTGAGAGATGACCAATCGCCCTTTTCTTTACATCTTCAAGACCACACTTTGTAATGATAGATTCGAGATAGTCTCTATCAACTTGATCATAAATATCTTGAACAAAACATAGATAATCCCAAACCCTCATCGACATATAAAGAGGTGGATGTTCTGGAAGGTAACCAATTCTTAATTCACCACTAAGTTGAATATCACCTTGATCTCTTTCAATCTCACCGAGAAGAATATTCATTAACGTTGATTTACCGGCACCGTTAGGGCCTAAGAATCCATGAATACTTCCTCTTGAAATATTGAAATTCACATTGTGTAAAACTTCTTTACCAGGGTAGGCCTTCTTAATGCCCGAGAATTTTACTAAAGTACTGTCCATGTCCTTCATCCATAAATAATATCGCAATAAAACAACTTCTTTAAAATCCTATCAAAAAATGAAACAATTGGAAAAGTCCCGTAATTCAAATGAGTTAACTTTATTGAAGAATTTCCGAAAAGGATCGTATGACTGATGCGATAAAAAGGTTTAATGACCAAATTAAAAAGGCAACTAAGATTGCTATCACAACTCACATCCACCCTGATGCCGATGGGATTGGAAGTGAGATTGCCCTGTGCATGGCACTTAAGAAGATTGGTAAGGATGTTGTCTGTGTAAATGAAAAAGAACTTTTTGAAAGATACAAGTATCTTGATCCTCAAGATGTCGTCAGATCCTATGATGATGTTAAGGACTCAATCGATAAACTTGATTTACTTATCGTAACAGATACTAATTCTCTTCCAAGAATTGGTCCAAATGTTCAGGAATTAGTCCTCAAGTCTCAGGAATTACTCTTTATTGACCACCACCCTTGTCCAAAGGAGCTGGCAGCAATTCACTGTATTGATTCTACAAAAGCTGCAACGGGAGAACTTGTTGCGGAACTTATCGAATCCCTAGGGCTTAAAATAGATAAAGAGATGGCACTAGCTCTCTATACTTCAATCATCATTGATACGAGTAGTTTTCGCTACCCCACTGTAACAGGAAATACTCACAAGATAATTTACAAAACTCTTAGATGCTGGAGTCAGTCCACCTCAGGCCTTTAATAGAATCAACGGAACAAAGAAAGTTGATTATATGAAGCTACTTGGAACTGTTCTCACATCGTCTCAAACTAATAAAGATGAATCAATCGCATGGATCTCTCTTAACGAGGATCTTCTCGATAAGTTTAAGTCTGAAGCAGAAGACACTCATGGTTTTATTAACCATCTTCTCATTCTTGATAATATCAAAGTCGCTTGTATGTTCAGACAAATTGGCGATAAAGTAAAAAATTTACCTTTCGTAGCCGCTAAAGATGATATCGATGTTGGTATCATGGCCCAAGCTCTAGGAGGTGGTGGTCACAATCACTCTGCGGCCACAATCGTTGACGGCAAGATGGATAAAATAATTCCAGAAGTCATAGAAAAACTAGAAGCAATGCTTAAATATCATGAATAAAAAAGGGTGATCTTAGAATCACCCTTTTATTATTTCCATTCTTCGTCTTCTCTAAATTATGATAAACAGTAACGACATCATCATCTTCTTCAAGCAGATCAATGAGCCTAAAGAATTGATTCTTAGTATCTTCATCATCAATTGCTTTAAAGTTTAGAGGGAGTCTTTCAAGAGTAGCCTCTTCTGGAGTTACACCAATTTCTTCAAGTTTCTTTTGAATTGAACCAAAAGATTCAACTGGTCCAGATACTTCATAGAACTCAGCATCTACTTCAATATCTTCAGCTCCAACATCAATCATCTCAAGTTCAAACTCGTCAGCATCAGAAACATTTGCAACAGGGACAGTAAAGATCGCCTTTCTTTCAAAGACAAATTCGAGCGAACCTGTTTGTCCAAGAGATCCTTTAACTTTATTAAAGTAACTTCTAACATTAGCAACTGTTCTTGTATTATTATCAGTTGAAGTCTCTACGAATACAGCAACTCCACCTGGTCCATAACCTTCATAGTTTATATCTTCGTAACCAGCTCCGTCTCCACCCTGACCTTTCTTGATAGCTCTTTCAATATTGTCTTTTGGAACGTTGAACTTCTTACATCTATCGATAGCAACTTTTAATAGGAAGTTTGTATCAGGATCACCACTTCCACTTTTAGATGCTAAGAAAACATCTTTTAGGGCCCTAGTATAAACTTGCCCCTTAGCTTTATCAGCAGCACCTTTACGCGCCGCAATTTTCGCCGACTTTCTTCCCATAAATGACTCCATGTGTTCTAAAAATTAGATTAAATATAATAGAAAAAATTTAGAATGTTAAGATAGGGAAGGCCAAAAGGTAAAGGAAATGTAAAAGCCTGTCTCACCCCTTCTTAGAGAACCTGTTCTGCTCTATGGTTAAAGAGTGCCATGGAGGAATTATGGAACAAGCAGCAAATAATGACTGGAAAAAAGTCGTCAAACAATACACTACACCAAGCCGCTCAAAGAGTATTTTTCAACTCGTAAATAGTATCGGTCCCTACCTTATTGGCTGGGCCGTAGGATATCAGGCCTATAAAATTCATCCAATATTAGCAATCTTAACCAGCCTTATATGTACGCTCTTCTTCTTAAGAATTTTTATCATCTTTCATGACTGTGGACATGGAAGTTTCTTTAAAACAAAGAAGTGGAGAACATTCTGGGGCCATGTCTGTGGAGTCATCACATTTACGCCTTATTGGCAGTGGACAAGAACTCACGCCACTCACCACCGCCACACAGGAAACCTCGATAAGAGAGGGATCGGTGACGTTGATACAGCGACAATTGAGGAATATAAGAATTTCTCAAAAATCAGAAAGTTTTGGTACATGGCAAAGAGGAATCCTTTTGTTATGCTACTTGGTGGTCCCATCCTGCTCTTTATGCTTCAATATCGTTTTACGATGAAAGAAGATGGGCCTCGTGAAAGAAGAAGTGTGTACCTAACAAATATTCTCTTAGTTTTAAAGGCCGTAGTTTTTTCTCAAATCTTTGGTCTTGAATTCTATTTAGTTTATGAGTTTGCAACAGTCTTCTTTGGAGCCTTCTTTGGTATCTATATGTTCTATGTTCAGCATCAGTTTGAAGATGCTTATTGGAGTAAGTCGGAAAACTGGAGCTATGTTGATGCTTGTTTAAAAGGATCATCATTCTTAAAACTTCCTAAAATTCTTCAGTGGGGAACTGGAAATATTGGTTTTCACCATATTCACCACCTCTCACATCGAATTCCTAACTATTACCTAGAAAAGGCCCATAACGAAAATAAAATGTTTCAATCGCCTCCGACACTAACAATTGGATCGAGTTTGAAATCGTTGAACTTAGTTCTATTTGATGAGAAGAATGACAAGATGATCACTTACAAAGAATATCGTCAGTTAAGACATCATCAAGTCGAAGAGCTCAAATTGGCTGAAGCTTAAAATGACCGAGGTGGGCTTAGGCCCACTTAAAGGTCGTCTTTTTTATTTGTTAAGAATATTGGCAAGGGCATCTTTCTCTTTTTGACTGAAGCTAAAAGCATTGGTCTTTAAGAGTTCTTTCAGCTTTTCCTGAGTTGCTGGATCTTTAGGATCATTAAGCCCGACATCACTACGAATTTCTTCACCTTGAGCATTAACTAATTTCTTAGGTTTTTCAGAATCCTCTACAGCTTGATCTTCCTTAGGGCCTTCAGTAGCTTCCGCTTTTTCAGTCTTTGCCGTTTGAATAACTTCTACTTTTGTTTTTACCTCTGACTTCTTACGTGCGATCTCAAGATCCTTCCCCTTCTTAATAGGAGATTTTCTCTTCATATCCACGGCCATGTCATCATCCATAGAAGTATCAAAGTGTGGCTTCTTAGGCTTAGCTTCTTCCTTGGCCTTTGGGTTCTTTAAGTCTTCAATCTTAGCTCTAATCTCAGACTCAGACAGAGTCTTCGTCCTCTGTTTCTTAACAATACTTTGACCACCAGTTGTCTTACCAACAATTTGCTTTTGAGCAGGCTCACTAGTGCTACGTGCAGCCTTCTTCTTAGGTCGTTGTGTATGATTATTTGCTGTCGAAGATAGAATTCTCATTTTTTCACCCTCAGTAGATTCCTTCCACTTACTTTTAGAATAACAATCTTTACTTTCTTTTTTTAGAGGGCAAACTCTCCTATTGATCGAGACTTTGGGCATTTACCACGACCTCTCCCAAGAATGTTGGCGAAATCAAAAAATGGGTAGTTCGAAAAGTGAACTATCAATAAAAATTAATTTGTTCATTTTATTCATCTCTAACCTATTGAAACCACGACTATTTTCAAAGCTTTTTCAAAAAATAGACTAAAATCTGACAAAAAAACTCTTTGAACTCTTGAGGATATTTTTCTATCCGGCATAATAATTTTCACTTCAGGAATAACCCTGAGTTTTAACAAATTTTTAAAACTTGTGATCTTTTAGGACGTTTGTTAACTGCTGTACGTAATTTGAGCTAGATCATAAACTTCAAAAGGAACGACGTTTCTTTTGAGGCCAACCATGAACACTACATTCGTAAAGACTCTTAGAAACCCAAAAACTGCTATTACAGCTCTACTAATTTCTCTTTCAGTTATCCTAACTTCATGTGGAAGTGGAACAAGCGGAAAGAACTTTAACATCCCCGGCGTAGATGGACCTAACGTAGTTCTTCTTGGAGATGACATTCTTATCAATGTTGTTTTCGAAAATATGACCATTGAAGGTGGTGCGAGATATGCGATTCCTAAATATCCAAACTCGTACGTTGAAATTGCTCCTGATTTAGAATCAGAAGGAACGCTTATGGCCTTCTCTGTATCTCTAGATGATATCTTTGGTGATAGTGTAAAAAGACTTGATCCTTTAACACTACCAGGTGGACGTGCAATTCCAGGTGTATCTTCAGGGACTCTACCAGCTGTTGCGTTCTCAATTGAGAAGTTTAAAAACGTAGCATTCTATATTGGACCACAGATTTTTGGTGTATGGATTCCACTAAAGAAACTTAATATGCCAGGTGCTATGATTACAACAAGATTCTATACTGGATCAAAAAGAGTGGGTAACCTATCTCTAGTTGGTGAAGATGCAAACGGTGAAAATGCTGGTTTCTTCCTAGCACTAACAGTATCAAGCTACCAAGAAAGACTTCTTAAGAGACAAGCTAAAAGATACTAGTCAAAAAAATAAAATGCTCAACTAATACTTGCCCTCACCATTTTGGTGGGGGCATTTTTTTTTAAAGCTCCTCTTTATTTATCCGAAAAGCCCTCCAGACGGTATATTCCAAACAAAGCGAGGTAGTTATGGTAAATGCTATGAGGAACAAGTTCCTGACTGTCCTAACTCTATTAGGACTAACATTCTTCTCTGTATCATGTGGAGAAGGTAATATTACAATTCCAGGTGTTCAAGGACCAAATGTAAATCTACTTGAAGACAACATTATTGTTTCAATGGTTCTTGAAGATGTAACAATGATGGCCGGTGCAACTTACAAAGTACCAAAGTACAACAAGTCATTTGTTGGACTAAACCCTAACCTAGAAGGTCCAGGAACTGTTCTTACTTTTACAGTTTCTCTAGATGATATCTTCTCTGGTGATGTACAAGAGCTAGACCCTAAAACTCTTCCGGGGGGAAGAATGATTCCAGGTGTTGCTTCAGGTGCTCTACCAGCAGTTGCTTTCACTATTAAGGACAAGCTAAAGAATACAGCTTTCTACGTAGGTCCAAAGGTATTTGGTATTTGGGTTCCACTACCTAAGTTTGATCTTTACGGATTTGCTTGGACAAAAGCTTTTAAAGCAGGAAATAAGCACGTTGGAAACATCTCTCTATTTGGTAAAGATGAGAATGGTGAAAACGCTGGTTTCTTCCTAGCACTTTCAGTTTCTAAGTCTTCTCAGATCAAGAAACTAAAAAGACAATCTAGAAAGTACTAATCATATTTTGGAAGTAGCGACTATCTCGCTACTTCCTTCACCCAAATCTGCCATTTAAATTTCGTTTCTTTATTATTATCTAATTTCACTTTAATAGCCCCTCTTCTCTTTTCAATATCATTAACGACGTAGAATTCATCGCCAAGAATTGCTTTGATATTATAGAGACCTTGGTGAAGCTTGTGATCAATAAGGAATTTTAAAAAGAGAAAACTTAGAGGTTTATTCTTACTCCCAAGTTTATCAATTCTCTTCATATCAGTTAGGGCCTTGCGAGTCTGATAAGGTCTAAGTGGTCCATTGAGCATACGAAGAACTTTCTTAGAGTATTTGAAGTCTCTCTTTAAATGAGACATATTCACTTCTTCCTCTGTTTTTGAAACTAAATGAGCTTTAATGGCGGCCTCAATTGCAGAGTCTCGCTCAACAACCTTCTTTGGTTCCTTCTTCTTTGGAACCACTCTCTTAACGACCTTCTTCTTCATCACGGTTTTCTTAATCGTGACTTTCTTCTCTGGCTCATCTTTTTTGGCGACTACTTTTTCTTCAACGACAGGAACTTCAACAACCTCTTCAATAACACTTACACCAAGTTCATCAAACTCACGAAGAGATCCATACCAAAAAACACGACCAGAATCTAAACTCTTCTCTTGTTTTAAGATATTAAGTGAAACAGGATTAATACTCTCTTTAAGTTTATTTAGAACAATGAATTGATCCATACAAGCAGCACCATTTCCAGTTGTGTTCGCAACCTTGAATGCACTACTGCCTAAAATAAAATCGTGAATCCCATTAATTTGACTGATTCCAAAGTAAGAGTCTTCCTCTGAACAAAGATTAACAATTTCTTTCTTCACATACTCGCAAGCAGAGGCCAAAGAAGCTGGGATATCATCCCCTCTAAAATAAGTATCAGCTAAGCTAATTGATTTTCCATGGTATCTCTCCAGAGAATCGAAATTCCCCCCTTTCCTAAGAAGAGGGTAACTCCCCCAGTCTATAATGTCAGGAAAGAGATCTTGAACTCTTCTTACAAAGAGTTTCATATCTTTAGACTTTGGACGACACTGCTTAAATAGACCATCGTAATCTATCTGACAGCGAGACTCCATCTCCCCTAATTGATAGAGTGAGATATGAAGCTTTCTTGCAAATTCATAATTTAAAGATATTGCTGTAAGCCTATGTAGATAGTGGATATATTCAGCAGACTCTACGAAGTCTAATTGGGGACACTGAAAGCTAGGCTTAATAAATTGATTGTAATACGAAGATAAATCCAAGATAGAGCTTGAAATACTCTGCATTGGATAACTCTCATTAAAGTGTGTATCAGAAAACTCAACTTGGCCTTCTCGAAAATTCACACGAAGTGCCGGATCGAGTGGTCCAGAATAGTTTTCAAAATCGCTCTCACCCATCCAATACTTTGAAGCATTCGATGGGCCGGCGATTATTTGTAATGTTGAAAATATAACTACTAAATACTTAAAATAACTCATTTAACCCCGCTGGATCTATTTTACCCATAAGAGACTCAATGACGGTACATAGGTAATAATGACCAAGCAGATTAGTAGCAAAAATAAGAATGGCAATGACGAACGATAAAGCTCAGTTATTGGTCTTTTAAACCTAATACTACTTATAAAGAGGTTAATTCCAACAGGTGGAGTGATATAACCAATTTCTAAGTTAGTAAGGAAGACAATTGCCATATGAATTGGGTGAATATCAAACTCACTTGCCATTGGAAGAATTAACGGAACAACGACGATTATCGCACTAAAAATGTCCATTAAACTTCCTACTGCCAGTAAGAAAACATTCATAAATAATAAGAAAGCATACTTATTAGTGATGACTCCCCTCATCGACTCAAAAATCTGCATTGGAACTTCTTCATCTACTAAGAAATTTGTCAGTCCAAGAGCACAACAAAGAATAATCAAGATAGCACCAACAAGAGTCATCGATTCAACGATAATCTTTGGGATGTCCTTTGTTAGAGAGAGGTCTTTATAAATAAAGCACTCGACACAGAGAATATAGAAGGCCGTGAATGCTGCGGCCTCAGATACTGTTGTGAACCCACCATAGATCCCACCGAGAACAGCGACAGGAAGAAGTAGCTCAAAAAAAGAGGCCCTAAATGAGGCCCAAATTTCTTGGGCATTAAACTCTGTTTTCTCCCTTTGCCAAGTTCCATTCTTCATTGACCATAGAGCAAGAACCACAATTAAAAGTATCCCTGGAACAATTCCAGCTTTAAAGAGTTCATCAATATCAACTTTGGCCACTAGTCCATAGAGAATGATTGGTAAACTTGGAGGAAAGAGAAGTCCTAAAGATCCCGATGTCGTGATAAAGCCCATCGTAAACTTCTCACTAAAACCTTCGTTCTTTAAAATAGGATAAAGAAGCCCACCAAGAGCAACAATTGTCACACCACTTGCCCCAGTAAATGCCGTAAAAAAGGCAGAGACGACAAGACCAACAATTGCAACACCACCAGGTAACCATCCAAGAAGAGCATCGGCAAATCTAAGAAGTCTCTTTGGTGCCCCAGACTCTGCCATGATATATCCAGCAAATGTGAACAGAGGAATCGTTAAGAGTGTCGGTGCCGAAGCGAGGCGATAAATCTCAACAGATACCGCAGAAGGCTCAATATCATTAATTAGAAAAGAAGCTAAGGCCGTTGTCCCAATAACTGCATATAGAGGAACTCCAACAAGAGCAATAATTATAGCGATAATCGCAATTAGACCAAAACTCACGCCTTCTCTCCTCTTGGTGAAAAGTCGAGAAAGTCACAAACTGTTCTTATAAGCATAAGCGCAAAACCTACTGGAATAATTCCAACAAGAGCTGAACTATGAATGCCGAGGAAAACAACTTTTCCATATTCTTTTTCAACATTAAAGAATGAATAACCAGAATAGGCTAACCAGACTAAACCGAAAATTGTTAAGAATGAGGTAATTTTTTGAACAATAAAGAGTAGCTTCTCTTTTTCAGCGGCCTCAAGAGACTTTGCTAAAATCTCAATCGCAATATGACGACCGGTTGCAGTTGCTAGAGTTGCTCCCAAGAATGCCGTGGCAAAAACCATATGCCTAACAAGAGGTTCAACCCATAAGAATGAAACCCCTACCCATCTTAGAACAATTGAAATCACTGAGAGTAAGAGCATCGCAAAAACATTTATAACTAAAAGTGTTTTAACAAAATTATCAATGGCAGAACCAATTTTATGAAACATTAAAGCTCCGCTTCAAGCATTTTTAAAGCTTTCTCAGAAAAAAGTTTTCCTTTTAGCTTTCCAATAATCTGAGTTCTTAATTGCTTTCCTCTTTCAATATCTTTTTGAGGGAAACTTAAGAATTTAATTCCACCAGACTTAAGAGCATTGATGGCCTCAACATTATCTTTGGCGTTTGCCATATTAACGTTCTTTACATATTTCTGAGAAATCTCTTTTACTATCTTTTGGTGTTCAGGAGAGATTTTCTTCCATGTTTTGTCTCCAACAAGAAAGGCCCCGACACAAAAAGAAATAGGGAAATCGACAAGATACTTAACCTTTGTATTCCACTGTAGAGAAAGAATTCCTAGTGGTGGTGCATAGGCCGCATCGATAATACCAGTTGAAAGAGAAGAAAGAACATCTGGAAGTGGTAGAGGAACAGAAACAAGATTCATCGTTTCAATCATTGTGGCAACAAGTTCGTCACCTTCCCATGACCAGATTTTTACACCTTTAAGATTATCTAAACTCGGAGTTTCTTTTTGAGAAACAAAGTAAACATTTCCAATCTCAAAGAACCCTAGGTTTTCGAATTTATTTTGATTAAAAGTCTGATTAAAGAATGGCGTCATCTTCTCAACAGTTGTCCAAGCCTTCTTTCTATTGTGATAGAAAGTAAAAGGAAGTTCGATAACTCTTACATCACCATTGATTTCACCAAGAGCTTTTCCAGTGAAAATCCCTCCATGAAGTTGCCCTACTCTAATCTTTCTAAGAACATCAGGTTCATCTCCTTGAGCTCCACCAAAGTAAAATTTAATTTTTACCTTCTTATCCGTGGCCTTCTTGATTTCTTTGGCCATCTTCTTTTAAATTCTTCGCCCAACTTGTTCCCTCAGGAGCAGAACTCCGACTTTAACTGTAAGAGCGTAAGCATTAATTGTTAAAAGTAGTTGCAAGTGTCGTTAATACGGCTTTCATACTTAATCCTATTAAAAGATATCTTCTTCGAATTCGTTGATAATCTGCATTCTTTTGATTGCAATCATATTATAAACATTTGTGTATTTTTTCTTAGGGAGTCGAATCTCTTGCCCCTTCCAAAACCTCTTGGCCTCAAAATCAGGAGTAACCTTTGAGAAGAAAAGTTTCTGTCTCTGATAAGAGTCTTCATCAATCATTGGAACAGAGTAGAACTCAACATAGGCCTCTCTTAACAAGTAGTTTTCTGGCCACTTATTTATCCCTTTAAGAAACTTCTGTTTACCTTCTTCGGGATCTCCTCCCAACATACGAGGTCTTCCACTATCATAAGAGGCATAGAAAATATCACAAGCTCCAAGGGCCACATCTGGGTCTTTATCACAGGCCCAATCAAAGAGTGACTTAGCAACTGGAAGATAGGCGATAC
>NZ_AUNJ01000506.1 GCF_000447775.1 Bacteriovorax sp. DB6_IX | reverse complement strand
CAAGGATGAATTTCTATATATTCTAAGTGCAATCTATTTTCTACTAATGACGTGGCCATTTGTTGCCATCAAAAATATGGACTTTCCTAAAGCGATTATTATTTATATCTTTGGGATATGGCTTTCGCTAATTCTTATTCTATTCATTAGAGCTGTTTTATTACGTAAGGGTAGAGAATGATAAATGTTCAGACGGCCCTATTTAGTGTACTTCTCTATGTACTAGTTATGTTCTTGATAGCGTACTTTGTTGATAAAAAAGTAGAGGGGGATCCAAACTCTAAAATTGTGGATAATCCGTTTGTGTATTGCTTATCTCTTGCCGTTTATTGTACGAGCTGGACTTTTTATGGCTCTGTTGGAAAGGCATCTAATTCAGGACTTTTATTTTTAACTATATATTTAGGCTCTACCTTAATGGTTCTTTTTTGGGGAATTTTATTAAAGCGCCTCATTCGAGTTAAGCAAAACTATCATATCACTAGTATTGTGGACTTCTTGTCCGCTAGATATGATAAGTCTTCACTTATAGGTTGGGTTGGGTCTTTACTTGTTCTGCTTGCGACGATCCCATATTTAGCCCTTCAATTTAAGGCCCTTGTTTCAACTTTTTCTTCTATTGTTGATACAAAACAGATTATCAACCTTGGTATTGGAAGTTCTGATCGAATCGTCGGAATTGGTTTTGCCATTTTTATGACAACTTTTACAATTCTTTTTGGAATAAGAAAAATTGATCCGACGGAAAGGCATCCAGGAATGATTTTCGTACTAGCGATAGAATGTGTTTTTAAGCTTATTGTCTTTCTCATTATAGGGATTTTTTGCTGCTACTATCTCAATGATGGGTTCTTTCATGTCTTAGCTAAATTGCCAGAAGTTGTTGGAGAAAATTATTCTTTTATGGGAAATCAAGAAGGGTCTGTGTCCACCTGGATAAGTTTTATGATCTTATCTGGTAGTGCAATTCTCTTTCTTCCTAGGCAATTCCATGTTGCTGTAATTGAAAACTCAAACGAAGATCATGTTGATGATGTGACTTGGGGATTACCGTTTTATTTGTTTCTCATTAATATTTTTGTCATACCTATTAGCATTGTGGGATTAAGCCTTATTGGTTTAGATCAAGCGGATCGTTTTGTTTTAAAAATTCCAATGGAAATGGGGTATTTGAATCTTTCTCTGCTTACATTCTTGGGAGGTTTTGCTGCTGCTTCTGGTATGATAATGGTTTCAACGATGACTGTGACGGTGATTTTGTCGAATAGTATTTACTTGCCAATAATTGAAAGATTGAATTTGCCAAAAGCGTTTACACAGTTCTTGCTACCTGTGAGATGGGTTATTGCGTCTTTCCTAATTTTCTCATCTTTGGGCTATATGTTCTTAGTGGGGGATAACTTTGCCCTAGTATCAATGGGGATGGTTTCTTTTGCAGGAGTTTTACAATTTGCTCCTGCGATATTAGGTGGCTTGTTTTGGAAGAAGGCCAATTCGAGAGCTGCTCTCTTTGGTTTAAGTGCAGGCGTTTGTACATGGCTGTATACACTCTATATTCCGGCCTTTATAAAAAGTGGTTACTTTGGACAGGAGATGTTGGCAAATGGATTATTTGGTATACATATATTACGTCCCCAAGCACTTTTTGGACTAGATGGTATGGACCCTCTTTCTCATTCTGTTTTTTGGTCTATGTTTTTCAATCTGGGATCTTTTTTAACGATATCTTTATTATTTAAGCCAAGTAAGTCAGAGGAACAAATTATTAGCGATTTCTCTTCTTTAGTGGACATAAAAGAAAAGTATTCTTATGAAAATGTTGAGCTTAAGAGAAATATTCCTCTAGAAGTAAAAGTTAACACAATGTTGGCTATTTTAGAAAAGTATTATGACTGGGAAAAATCAAAAGCATGTGTTGATGGGATTCTTAAGAATATAGGGGTATTTGAAAATAGGGATATAAATATACTAGAGCTTTTTGAGCTTACTCAAGAGTTTGAAAAGAGTTTAACAGGAATTGTTGGTGCCGCGACAGCTCACCAAGTTATACAAAAATCTAACTTTCTTTCAGTCGATGAAAGAGGGGAGCTCTACCAATTCTATAGTGAGTCTCTTGCGGAATATAATATCTCTCCAAAAGAGTTGCATACGAGAATTAATTTTTACAAAGAAAAAGAAGTTCTTATGCAGAATCAGTTTCAAGAGCTTGAGAGGATTATTGATATAAGAACTAAAGAGCTTCAAGAGAAAAATACAATTTTAAAATCCTCTTTGAAAAAAATTGGAGAAATGCAACATCAACTAATATCTAGGGAGAAAATGGCATCGGTTGGTTTACTGGCATCTGGACTTGCTCATGAAATTAAGAACCCATTAAACTTTATTCAAAATGGTGCGAAGATAATCACTAATGAACTAAGTGGGAACGTGAATCTAGGTGATGAGAAGTCTTTAAGTAGTATAAAAACCTCACTGAGACTCATTGATGATTACAGTGTACGAATTGATAATATCGTGAAGAAGATGCTCAATCTTTCACAGCAAAATGATACTGAAGAGCTGCTGAATATCTCCGAATTTTGTGTGGAGGCTTTTTTAAAAGAGATAGAGTTATGCGAAAGGAAATACTTCAATAAAATAAACTATTCTTTGGATACTTCGCCAACAGATGAGTATTTAGTTTCCAGAACAACCTTAGAACAAGTTTTGTCTATTGTTATTGATAATTCAGCCGCAGACCTTGCAAGTTCTAAAAAAGACCCTAAAGAGATTCATTTAAAACTATTTATAATTGAAGACAAGTTAAATCTTAGAATTCGAGATAATGGAAATGGGATTAGTGATGAGATTCTAAAAAATATATTTGAGCCCTTTGTCACCACAAAACAAAGTAAGGATGGTGCAGGACTAGGGTTAACAATCGCAAACGATCTTATTAGGTCGAAAATGGGAAGCATCTCAATCCTCTCGGAAAAAAATAAATTCACCGAAGTTCAGATTGAGTTGCCTCTAAAAAAATAGAAATTTATTGATTTAGTAGTTGGTCGGCCTTAATCGTTAGGCCAATATTCTCTCTGTTAATTTTATAGAAGATATCGAGATCTTTAAATTTTTCACTCTGCCATTGGTCCTGATAATCCATCCAGTCCTTTGTTGCAAAGAATGTATCAAAGAATGCACCTACAGAGTCAACAAGCGAATCAAGAACTTTTGTGTGATCCTGACCATCTTCTAGATCCATAGAGACAGAGTAAGTTGTTGGAATTGCGAACTCATCATTAGGATTAATAAGACTCGCTATAACTAGAACTTCTCCCTTATAGAGTTTCCCATAAACTTCAAAAATCTTGGCATCTTCAGCTAGTTGTTGGCGATACGAGTCCTGAAGAAGTTCAGTAACTTTATCTACCCATTCATTTGGAAGATTGATGAGAAATGGAGTTCCTTTTCTTGATAGCATAAACATCCTTTATAATTGAAAAGAGGTATTTTAAGTCCTCATAACTATCATGCTCCTGCGTGAAGCGTCAACGCTAGAGCGTGACGAAGGGCCGGTGATATGGTTTAATAGCTCAAATATTTAAAAGGAGATGACAATGAGCGTCTATATTCTATCTGGAGCAAGAACTCCATCTGGAAGTTTCTTAGGTGGACTTTCTACTGTACCGGCACCACAACTTGGAGCGACTGCAATTAGAGGAGCCCTTGAGAAGGCCGGAATTTCTGGTGATAAAATTGATGAAGTATTCATGGGAAATGTTGTTACTGCTGGAGTTGGTCAAGCACCTGCGAGACAAGCTGCTATTTTTGCAGAACTTCCAAAATCAGTTCCATGTACAACTCTTAATAAGGTTTGTGGATCGGGAATGAAAACAATCATTTCTGGGGCCCAAACAATACTTGCTGGAGACAATCAAGTTGTTGTTGCTGGTGGTATGGAAAATATGTCTTTAGCACCACACCTTATTACAAACTCTAGAACAGGAGTTTCGAAATTTGGTGCAGCTTCAATGAAAGATTCTATGCAGTGGGATGGACTTTGGGATGTTTATTCAGACAGACCAATGGGAAATTGTGCTGAAGAAGCGACGAAGAAGTATGAACTTACTCGTGAACAACAAGATGAATTTGCTATTGAATCTTTTAAGAGAGCTCAAGCTGCAATCAACGAAAATATCTTTAAAGCTGAAGTTGTTCCTGTGACTATTAAAGGTCGTAAAGGGGACACTGTTGTAGAACAAGATGAAGGACCATTCAAAGCTAAATTTGATAAGATTCCTCAATTGAGACCTGCTTTTGAAAAAGATGGAACGATTACTGCTGCGAACGCTTCAACTATCAACGATGGTGCGGCTGCAGTTGTCCTTGCTGGTGAAGAATATAAAGACCAGGCAGAATTTAAAATTGTTGCTTATTCTTCACATGCACAAGAGCCGACTTGGTTTTCAACAGCTCCAATTGAAGCGATGAAAAAGAACCTTGATAAGGCAAATCTTAAACTTGAAGATATTGATTTATTTGAGATTAATGAAGCTTTTGCTGCTGTTCCAATGGCCGCGATGAAAGAGCTTGGTATTTCTCACGATAAAGTAAATATTTATGGTTCAGGTGTCTCTCTTGGTCACCCAATTGGATGTTCAGGAACTCGTATTGTTGTAACTCTAATGACAGCAATGAGAAATAAGAATGCGAAGTACGGGATGGCCTCGATCTGTATCGGTGGTGGTGAAGCATTATCAATCATTCTAGAAAAACTAAAATAATGAAATAATAGCAGCACCTTCGGGTGCTGTTTTTATTTGTGGACTTATCTTTGGATTCTTATAGTCGAGAGAGGATATAGTATTCGGAGTCTAGTTCAGATCTTGTTGATGTTGTTTTTCTGTCATAGGCATCAAGCATTGTCGCTTGGACTTTCTTTTTTCTTCTCATATTTTTTAAAATATTAATTACTTTTTCAACCACTGTTCCTCCTTTGGTTAAGAGCATTATGGCATTTTTATATATAAATTTTAATTACTTATTTATGTATGTATATATAAACTAAAGTTTATATGGACGGTGTGAAAGACCGTTCAAGTGAAAGACTCGGTTATTAATGGGCATTGAGTGGTCATGATTTGCATCAAAAGCGGTGAAGAGTTATTATTGTTATGAG
>NZ_AUNJ01000505.1 GCF_000447775.1 Bacteriovorax sp. DB6_IX | reverse complement strand
ATAAACTCTTTAATCTACAAAAATCCTTTATTCAGGCTAGCTAAGTTTGGAATTATTCATTCTATACTCTTAATTTAAACAGTGTTCATTTAGAGAGCAAAAAACTCTGGTCAAAATTCTATTAAAGTTTTTAGCGAAAATTGCCTATCATATTATTATGAATATTTTTAAGAGATACATTCTAATCATTGAAGATGAAAAGGACATTGCGGAATTCATCGCTGACGAGTTTCAAGAAGAAGGTTTTCAAGTTGTCATGGCCGACAATCTTAAGGATGCTCTCTTTAAATCAAATAACCAACAATTCGAACTCATCCTTTCAGATATTCAGCTTAAATCAGGAAGTGGTGAAGATCTTATCAAGCATATTAAAACCAATTCAAAGCACATTAATTATAAAACACCTATTGTCGTTACAAGTGCATGGTTAACAAAGAATCTTATTCATCAGGTTGGTCAGGGAATTGCCTACGCCTTTGTAAAGCCATTTGAAATAAAGCAAGTGATGGAAAAATGCCTCGAACTTGTGAAATCAAATGAAGAAATTGAATCGATTTAAATCTCCCCTAATAACTTAGAGGAGATCATAAACCTATAGACTAAGAAATCATTAAATCTTCAAAAGCTGAGAGACCGGCCTTAGCACCTTCTCCCATTGCAATAATGATCTGCTTATATGGAACTGTTGTCACATCTCCTGCAGCGTAAACACCTTTCACATTAGTGCGGCACTTCTCTGAAATAACAATTTCACCAAACTTATTCTTTTCGACAAAATCACCTAGAAAAGCACTATTTGGGACGAGTCCAATCTGTACAAAGATTCCATCAAGATCAAGCATTTTCATCTCACCACTTTGTCGATCTTCATACTCAAGTCCGATGACTTTATCACCATTACCAATAACTTTGTCAGTTCGAGCATTTCTAATAATTGTGACGTTTTCAAACGACTCCAACTTTTTGACGAGAACTTCATCTGCCCTTAACTCTTCTCCAAACTCTAAGAGTGTAATGCTCTTTACAATTCCGGCCAAATCGATCGCTGCTTCAACTCCAGAGTTTCCTCCTCCAATGACACTAATATCTTTTCCCTTGAACATAGGGCCATCACAGTGGGGGCAGTAGGCAACACCTCGGCCAATATAGTCTTTCTCCCCTTCAACACCAAGTTCTCTCCATTTTGCACCTGTTGCAATAATCAAAGACTTTGTTTTAATGAATTCTCCACTATTGAGAAAGAGAGTTTTTACCTCACCATTTTCGATATTCTCTACCCTTCTGTGCTCAAGAGTTTTAATATCGTATTCATTCATGTGCCTATTAAGTGCCTGAGAAAGCTCCGGTCCCTCAGTGTAGGGAACAGATATGAGATTTTCAATTCCCTTCGTATCTTGTACCTGACCTCCTACTCGATCAGTAATGACTACAGTCTGAAGTCCTTTTCTTGCCGTATAAATTGCCGATGAAACCCCCGCAGGTCCTCCACCAATAACGACAACATCAACTTCTCCTAAATCCTTCTTTGCAGAAGTCTCTTCACTTAACTCTTCCTTACCAAAGCGAGCTTCCAGCTTCTCCAGTAAATCAACTAAGCTTGCTTTTCCTGAGTGTACAAGTGTTTCACCGTCGATGACACTTGGTACCCCCTGTATTTTTAATTTCTCAATTTCTTCTTGTGCAAACTCTCCATCAACCATCTCATGGCCGAAATCGCTCTTTAAGATGGCCATTAGATTCAAGGCCTGTACGACATCAGGACAATTTTCACAAGAAAGAGAAATATAAGTTTTAAGATTTATTTCACCCTTTAGTGCCTTAATGCGATTTAGAATCATATCATCAGGAAGTTTTCCCTTAAGATCACTATTTAAAATGGCAAGAACAAGAGAGCTAAACTCATGTCCTCCAGGTATCCCAGCAAATGAAATACCATTTAACTCTCCATTTACCTTCAACGCAAATCTCGGGTAATCTGATTTCGCTGAGCTGACTTGTGTTGAGATTTTATCAGAAGTTGATGCTACACCTTCAAGTAGATCAATTAACTCTGCTTGCTTGGCGTGAGTAGACTCATCATAAATAAGTTCAACTTGGCTTTCTAGCGAAGAATATACACTTTTTAATTGTTCTATAATTTGATTATCTAGCATCTTATGCTCCTTACTCTTAAAAAAAGAGGCCTGCAAGCAGGCCTCAAATATACTTCTTTCTAGATTTTACCTACAAGATCTAGTCCAGGTTTTAGTGTTTCACTTCCTGGTTTCCACTTCGCTGGACAAACTTCATTTGGATTCTCAGCGATAA
>NZ_AUNJ01000504.1 GCF_000447775.1 Bacteriovorax sp. DB6_IX | reverse complement strand
GCAGTAGTCCTCTCTTTCGTCCAAACATAAGTAGAAACGGCTTTCTTTACCAGTAATTTACGTCTGCATGTTCATACAATATCACCGAGAGATATTGAACTAGAAACTGTAAAAATTACTCCCTCCCGAAAGAACGTGCTCGACCTGTTCTTTCATTAGTAGGTAATTTTCTTCTACCGAACGGCCATATTTTTCTGATGTATCGACCTCTACAATTGGAATATCAAACCACTTAAAAACTTTGTGATATGCTGATTCAACACTATTATTTTGCGTAACTGCATCGCCGTACCACTGAACTGTGCCACCTCTGGCCTCTATTCTGTTGTTTATTGTTTCAATATCAGCTTTAACAAAAATTATCACTTCTGGAAGAAGTATTTTTTTATTAATTTTAAGTGTGTCAAAAATATTTTTGACAATATCTTCCCCAAGCATAATTGTTTGGTAGGCCAAAGTTGAAAATACATATCTATCTAATATGACATCTTCATCGTTTAATAATTTCGAAACATCGTTACTCTTCAATAAATTATTTAACAAAAAAAATAGAAATGCACTCTCTTTTGACTCATAGGAGTCAATGACCTTTCTTAGATCATGAGCTTCAGGGACTACCGCATTATGAACGATAGTATTCATTTCTTTCGCATATATAGAGCTTAATGTTGTTTTCCCACATGCATCTAACCCTTCAAAAACGATAAATTTATTCACTTGTTCCTCATCTAATATTTTGTGATTATTTATAGCTCCTATAATAAGGAATCTAGTTTATTTGTTTCATTTTTGTTAAAAGATTTTATGATACATCTACAATGTCAATATTAGTTTTTTTATATCTTGAAGCAAACGTAATTGGATTAAACTCTATTTGAGAAAGAGCTTTTTCCACACCGCATGAATTAATGCATTCGCTGTATTTATACCCAGATTTATTGGCAGTGTTTTGGTAAAAGCAACCCTCTGGACTAATCATTAAGTATGATTCTGTCATAGTAGAATTAGACTCAAAATAAATAGGTAATCCTAATCCACTATGTCTATGAACAAAATTATCGAACTGTTCTTTGGAAATTAGTAGTTCATTATCACCATAAGGCATGACCTGTAACACTTTCCATTTGTATGGATTTAGACTAGAAATTAAATTAGTGAAATCCTCTTCCCAATTAAGACTGTTAATTACAGTATTAATCTTTGTTTTGATTCCTGTTTGTGACTGTGTGAGTCTCGCTAGAGCATGTGTTAAATCATTAACGCCAAAAGAGTTTCCTTTTCGATCGTTTCTTCCTATTTTCATACGTGTACTTAAGTACTGACTGTCAAAGCTGATTCCAATCATGTCTAAAGTATCTTTCGGCAACGGTGATTTTCCATGAATTAGGTAATGTCCATTAGTTATGGTTGAGGTTTTAAATCCTTTTTGTTTTGCAAGAACCAAAGCGGTAACGAACGTATTTCCTAACATCATTGGTTCCCCTCCTGCAAAGTTAAGACGAACACTTTCGTACCCCAGCTTTTCTTTTAAGACTGGAGTGCCTTTGATGAAGTAGTCTGCTAGCTTATCCAATAAGTTATCGATTGCCTGTTCTGAACGATGGA
>NZ_AUNJ01000503.1 GCF_000447775.1 Bacteriovorax sp. DB6_IX | reverse complement strand
TATAGGAGAATCTAAAACTTTTGACCTCGACACTCTCATTTTTGATGATTCTCTTCCAATTCTTGCAGGAGCTATTCCTGTTGTAACAAAGAAAAATAGTTTCATGAATAAAATGATCGAATGTGTAATGAAAGAAGAAGGGGTCGATCTAAAAACACCTCTTAACAAAGTTCCAAAGAAGTTTTTTAAAATACTCTTTGATGGAACTAACAAAGAGTATACGTATAAATTTAAGTCAGAGAATTCTCACTTTGAATTTACTAAACCATTTCCAGGTATAATTGAATGGCTTGAAAAGAAATACAAAGAAACAAGCTCTGAAAAGGTTAGAGTTGAACTTGAAAAAAGCATGAGTATTAAAAAATGCTCTGACTGTAATGGAAAAAGACTTAATGAAATTGCTTTAAGTACAAAACTTGATGATCATAATATCATCGACCTCTGTGAGTGCTCAATCGGTGAGACATACGAATATTTTCAGTCTCTTGAATTAGAGGGTCTGAAAGCACAAATTGCAGATAAACTTTTAAAAGAGATTCGTAGTCGTCTTTCATTTCTTGTAGAAGTAGGACTCGATTACTTAACACTTAATCGTTCTGCTGGAACTTTATCAGGTGGTGAATCTCAAAGAATTCGTCTTGCGACTCAAATTGGTTCTGCGCTATCAGGAGTTCTCTACGTCTTAGATGAACCTAGTATTGGTCTTCACCAAAGAGACAATGTGAAACTCATTAAAACATTGCAAGATCTCCGTGATATTGGAAATACCGTTATTGTAGTTGAGCATGATGAAGACACGATGCTTGCAGCTGATTATATTGTAGATATGGGTCCTGGTGCAGGGATTCATGGTGGAGAAATTGTGTCTCATGCAAAAACTGCAGAGTTCGTGAAGAAAAAGTCTTCGATTACTGCAGACTACCTCAAGGGCCAACGAATTATTGACGTTCCAAAAAAGAGAAGAGAGTCAAAAGAGTTTATTAAACTTAAAGGCGCGAAACACAATAATCTTCAATCTGTTGATGTGGAAATCCCATTAAATGTCCTGGCTTGTGTAACAGGTGTTTCAGGTTCAGGGAAGTCAACTCTTGTTCATGAAGTTCTCATACCGGCCATTAAATCAAAACTTACTAAGGCCAATAAATCACTTTATGAAAAGACAAACTATAAGACTTTAACAGGTGAAACAAAGATTAAGTCAGTTATTGAATTAGATCAAAGCCCTATTGGTCGTACTCCTAATTCAAACCCAGCTACATACACTGGACTTTTTGATGATATAAGAAAGCTTTACGCATCAACTCCTGAATCCCAAATTCGTGGGTACAAGCAGGGGAGATTCAGTTTTAACGTTAAAGGTGGACGCTGCGAAGAATGTGAAGGAAATGGTGTTAAGAAAATTGAAATGCACTTCCTGCCTGATGTATTTATCACATGTCCTGAATGTCATGGTAAGAGATATAATAATGAGACGCTTTCTATCTTATATAAAGGAAAGAATATTGCCGATATCCTCGATATGACTATCGAAGAAGCCTATGACTTTTTCCAAAATCATACACGAATGGCAAGAATCCTCAAAACAATGAATGACGTTGGTCTTGGCTATATGAAACTAGGACAAGCTGCTACCACTCTATCTGGTGGTGAAGCACAGAGACTAAAACTCTCAAGAGAGTTGGCCAAGAAGACAAAAGGTCACACACTCTATGTCCTCGATGAGCCTACAACAGGACTTCACTTTGAAGATGTTGCCGTTCTTCTAGAAGCTATTAATAGTCTCGTCGTTCAAGGAAACTCGGTATTGATTATTGAACACAATCTCGATGTTATAAAGGTTTCCGATCATATTATCGACCTTGGTCCTGAAGGTGGAAATGGGGGAGGAACCGTTGTTGCAAAAGGGACCCCTGAAGAAGTTGCCAAGGTAAAAGGCTCTTATACTGGTAAATTCATCGCAAAAGTACTAAAGAAGTAACATGATTAAATTAGATACAATTGATGATCCAAATCTTGATGAATTTAGAAATATTAAGGACAAGAACCTCCTTCCGCAAAATCTTGTCGTCGCAGAGAGTCCTAAGGTTGTTCTAAAAGCATTGAATTCAGATTTCAAAGTACTTAAAGTTCTTTGTACTCCAGAGTTCTACCAAGAAAATAAATCAAATCTCGATGGGAAATCTGAGAAGATTTTTGTTGTCGATAAAAAGCAAATTGAATCTCTCGTTGCTCATAAACTTCATCATGGGATAATGGCACTTATCCAAATACCCGAGCTTAGTAAACTGGACGAGTTAGGGGAGCGTATTCTCATATTTAATGGTGTGACTTCTCCCGAGAACGTTGGAACCATGACTAGAGCTGCGATGGCCTTTGGATTTTCTTCTATTATTTATGACTACAAGAGTGCTTCTCCATATTTAAGAAGGTGTGCACGTGTCTCGATGGGAAATGTCTTTGAAGCAAAAGTTCATAAAAGCGAATATCTTCCACGTTCAATCCAAGAACTTCAAGCTCTTGGTTATACAGTAGCAGCAACGGCAAACGAAGAAGGCTCTCTCAGCCTACCAACTTATAAGTATCCAGAAAAATTCTGCCTCATTATAGGTAATGAAGGAAATGGAATGGATAGGGAAGTTATCGACGCCTGTGATATAAAACTTTCTATTCCAATAACAAGCTACGTTGCCCATTTAAATGCTGCTAGTGCAGCTTCTATTTTTCTTTACCACTCTGTTTTAAAATAAAAAAGGCCTCCTAATTGGAGGCCTCTATATATCAAAATTTCAAGCAAAAATTATTTCGAAATTCCGTTAAGAAGTGTCGCCATTTCAATTGCAGAGAGAGCTGCTTCCCAACCTTTATTCCCAGCTTTTGTCCCTGCTCTTTCAATTGCTTGCTCAATTGTATCTACAGTTAGAACACCAAAAATCACTGGAGTATCCGTATCATAAGAAACTTTTGCTACACCTTTAGCAACTTCATTTGAAACATAGTCAAAGTGAGGTGTAGAACCTCTAATAACAGCACCAAGTGTAATGATACCGTCATACTTTCCAGTTTGAGCTAATTTCTTAGCAACAAGAGTAATTTCGTAAGCACCAGGTACCCACGCAATATCTAACTCATCAACGTTTCCGTCGTGTCTCTTAATACAGTCAACTGCACCACCAAGTAGTTTACTTGTGATAAATTCGTTAAATCTTCCGGCAACAATCGCAAATTTCTTACCAGATGCATTTAAATGTCCTTCTAAATTTCTAGGCATTTAAGACTCCATTTTCTTCAATATGATTAACTTTAATAATTGTTTCTTCTTTTACTAAATCCTGTGCCATTTTTCTATAGTCCACAAGATCTTTAATCGTAATAAACTTCAGGTCATGTTCTCTAGCAATCTCAAAAAGCCTATCCGTCTTCGCCATACTTCCATCATCATCCATTATTTCACAGATAACTCCAGAAGGATGACATCCTG
>NZ_AUNJ01000502.1 GCF_000447775.1 Bacteriovorax sp. DB6_IX | reverse complement strand
GATGGAGAGTTTATTAATATTCCAACTCTAAGAAGTTACTTAGACAGTGAATTAAGAACAGTTGAGAATTCACTGGATCAATACCAATCAGAGCTTGGTAAAGAACAGAATAATATCTTCAAGACAAATGGTGAGATGATCACAGTTAAATCTCCTTCTGATGGAGAAACTGTTGTTGGAACAATCCGATTTGCCAATGTTGAAGATGCTAAGACTGCTATTAAAGTTATTGATGAGGACTTCTACAATGGTAAATGGTCGCAAATGTCTTGGATTGAAAGATCAATGATTATGATCAAGGCCAGTGATCTTATGCATGTCAGAAGAAATGAACTCTCGGC
>NZ_AUNJ01000501.1 GCF_000447775.1 Bacteriovorax sp. DB6_IX | reverse complement strand
TTTTCCCACAACCTGATTCTCCAACGACACCAAGAGTTTCGCCTTCTTCAATAGTAAAAGAGACATCTCGAACTGCCGTGATGATTCCTTTCTTTGTTTGAAATTGTATTTGTAGATTCTTTGCAACTAATAATACATGACTACCTCTTAAGTTTTGGGTCTAGAGCATCTCTTAAACCATCTCCAAAGAGATTGAGTCCAAGTACGACAGCTAAAATACAAAGTCCTGGAA
>NZ_AUNJ01000500.1 GCF_000447775.1 Bacteriovorax sp. DB6_IX | reverse complement strand
TAAGTTTGGAATTATTCATTCTATACTCTTAATTTAAACAGTGTTCATTTAGAGAGCAAAAAACTCTGGTCAAAATTCTATTAAAGTTTTTAGCGAAAATTGCCTATCATATTATTATGAATATTTTTAAGAGATACATTCTAATCATTGAAGATGAAAAGGACATTGCGGAATTCATCGCTGACGAGTTTCAAGAAGAAGGTTTTCAAGTTGTCATGGCCGACAATCTTAAGGATGCTCTCTTTAAAC
>NZ_AUNJ01000499.1 GCF_000447775.1 Bacteriovorax sp. DB6_IX | reverse complement strand
TTGAAGTTTTTACTCTTCATTTTAGCAAAGTACTGAATGAAATTAATCAATACATAAAGAGCCAGTAATTCTACAAAAAAGCTGAACATCACATACTCCAAAATATCTCTTTATATCTTTTCGTGAATAAATATATAAACTTGAACTACAAAAACAGAAGGAATATTTTTTATAGAAAAAAGGGTCCGTTAGAATATTGCTAAAGAAGATAGAATCTAGCTAGACACCTTTTTTATCGCAGTTCTTAAATCATGCATAATTATGGAAATAGAAAAGCCCTCTTTATTAGAGGGCTTTTTTTGTTTTATTTTTTGTGGAACTTTTTTGCGGAGATGGTCTCCGCACACAGCTGAAGCGTCAAAAGCACCTTCGGTGCGTTTTTTTGACGCTCGCGTGACGGTAAAGCTCCGACGTCAAAATGCTTGGCATTTTGACGCGGGCATTAATGATTGTGACCGTGGTGGTCTCCGCCTTTTCCGTGAGTAACGTCAATTAGCTCAACTTCAAATACTAGAGTTGCTCCACCTGGGATATTTGGTGGTGCACCTTGATCCCCGTATGCTAGCTCAGATGGAATAACAAGTTTGATTTTTCCACCTTTACCAATAAGTTGCATACCTTCAGTCCACCCCTTAATAACTCTATTAAGTGGGAACTCAATTGGTTGCTTTCTCTTGTAAGAAGAATCAAACTCAGTTCCATTAGTAAGAGTTCCTTTGTAGTGAACTTTTACAGTATCTGTTGGAGCTGGTTTATTCTTCATATCACCGGCCTCGATAATTTTATAAGCAAGACCAGATTCAGTCTTAGCTGCTTTTTCATTCTTTACGAATGCTTCAAGAAACTTTGCACCTGATTCTTTTTCAATCTTAGATCTCTCACCGATTTTCTTTTGAATGATTTGTCTAAACATTGCACTATACTTCTTAGTATCAACGTCTGTTTTGTCTTTAAGAGCACCTTCAGTTACACCTTTTGCAAGAGCAGCTACTTCCTGCTCAGATAGGTTAAAACTCTTAAATCTTTTTCCGTAAGCGTGACCAACTGAATAGAAGGCCTTGTCATTGTCAGTTTCGATCTTTGCTTCTTTATTACAAGATACAAAAAGAGTCGGAACAATTAGCGTTAGCGCTAGAAGTTTTTTCATTAGAACATCCTTTGTCATAATATCTTCTTTAATCCGTTAAAATTATTTTTCTCAACTATATTAGGTTACTTTTCCTTGAACTCTATTTCAAGCTTTTTAACTTGAGGCAACACCTGCTTCATCAAGAGCAATATTGGCCAACTGGTCACATCTTTCATTCTGTGGATGACCAGCGTGTCCCTTAACCCATCTCAGATTAATTTGCGGAACTCTCCCCTTTAAAGCATCAAGTCGCTGCCATAATTCTAAATTCTCAGGTGTCTTCTTATCGGCCTTCTTCCAACCGCGATTTTTCCAACCAGGAACCCACTTCTCAAGACCATCGACGACATATTTTGAGTCACTATAGAGAAAAACAGGAGTTGTCAGAGGAAGATCATTTTCTTCAAGATGGTCAATGAAAGTTTCCACTGCCTTGATGGCCCCTTCAAGCTCCATTCTGTTATTTGTCGTTCTAAAATCAATTCCTGAGATCTCAAATAACAAAGTTCCTGTTTCGTCCTGCCCAAGAGCTCCCCATGCACCAGGCCCTGGGTTACCGCGACAAGCCCCATCACTATAAAGAGTGAAGGCATTCTGGTCGAGGGCCTCTTTTGGAACACCGAATTCATCACCGGAGATTCCCGCAGTTTTTGACTCACGTTCCTCGATCGATTCTGCTAATTCTGTCAAAAGATCGATGGCGGCCTTCTGTTCATCAGTTGTATGCACCGCTTCAAGTGCAATTAAAGCATTTATTATAGTTTTTTTCTTCATTTGCTATCCTTTCTAGGTTCTAATATTACCCAAGGCCCTCTAAGTCGCCAAGACCACATGCATGTAAGAAACTTTTTTGCAGACGAACGCCGGTCAAATTGCTAGAATACTGGCCGTTTCTAAGGAGAAATAGACGTGAACTACGCTATTAAAGTTTATAAAGAATATTTTAATTTCGCTGCTAGCCACTTTGTGATTTTCAAGGATGGGACAAGGGAGCCATTGCATGGCCATAATTATCGTGTGGCCCTTAAAGGTGATGCTCTAGATCTCGAAGGCGATATGGTCTTTGACTTCTTAGATATAAAACCAATCGTAAGAGAAGTTTGTGATTCCTTAGATCATAAGCTACTCCTACCGGGGGACAATCCTCATTTAAAAATTAATGATGATGACACTAACTGGGAAATTCTCCCACAAGATGGATCGCGCTTTTCAATCCCAAAGCAAGACGTTCTGATCCTTCCCCTTTCGAATACTTCAGCTGAGAGGCTGGCCATTTATCTCGCAAATAGAATTGATGAGCTGACAAAGCAGAGATTTGACTTCCAATTCAAATGTATGGAAATTGAAGTTGAAGAAACACGTGGTCAGTGCGCAATATATAGAATGGAAAACTAGAAGGAATTTATGAATTTTACTGAATTAAGATCAGGCAGCTCCGTTGAGGGCTCAGAGATCAAGGCCTTTCGAAGTGAGACTCAAGGAGATAAGTATGTTTATCTTATGGCAGGGGTTCACGGTGACGAGGTTGAGGGTGTCTACGTTGTAGATCAACTCTTTCAATGGCTAAAAGAACAAGATTTTGAAATCCCAATGGTGGTAATCCCTGTCTTAAATGTAGACGGTTACCGTGCGGGAACTCGAGTCAACTCTCATGGAGTTGATCTCAACAGAAATCTCAATACAGAATGTTGGGAGTCAGAAGCTTCAGAGGCCAAGTACTTTCCAGGCTCTGCACCACTGAGTGAGCCAGAGAATCAGTACCTTATCAAACTCTTTGAAAAGTTCACTCCAGGACTCATCCTCACAGTTCACTCATGGAAGCCAATTGTGAATTACAATGGAGACTGTGAAGACCTGGCAAAGTTTATGGCCGAAAGAAATGGTTATGAAATCGCTGATGATATTGGCTACCCAACTCCAGGTTCTCTAGGAACATATGGATCAGTTAACTTGAAGTGTCCTGTTATGACATTTGAGTGCCCGACTCTAAGTGATGAAATCACGCTAAAGCAGGTCTGGCAGGAGAATGAGAGCGCTTTCAAGGACATTTTTAACGCTGAGCAATATGAGCGTTTCCTAATTTAAATACTTTACATTGACAATACATCTGTAGAATTTACAAAAAGCCCCACTTGGGGCTTCTTTATCTATATCCTTGAGGTAAATAGTCACCTTTTGGCCCCAAAATATTGGCACTCCAATTGCATAATTATGGGAACAAAACAAAGTGATAAGGATTACACAAGGAACTTGGATGAAAATCAACTGGTCTATCTTATTAATTTTACTTGCTTCTTCTGGTGCCATGGCCGAGACAAGCACTAGTGCCAAAAAGGTCAAAGCTGTAAAAAGTGGTGCTAAGACGTCTAAAACTTGGTCAATTGGACTAGCAAACACTATCTCAACAAATCTCTACAAGTGGGATAGCGTCAACCACAGCGCAAGTAATATAACTTCCCTATCTTTAAAGAATAAGATTGGAGATGGAAGACTCAGCGTTTCAACGAGCCTTAATAAGCCTTTAACAGACGGTGAAAGAAAAGAGAAAGTTGGTGACTTTGGAGTTTCATACTCACATAAGTCTTACTCACTCAATACATTTACTTCACTAAGACCATCACTGAAGGTAGCCCTTCCTTTTTCAGAGTCTTCAAAGGACGCTGATTTAAGATTTGCCACGACAGCATCTGCCGTTGTGAGCTGGGATATGACTCAATTAGGTTTATCGAAGTTCTCACTTGCCTATATTCCATTAGTAAAAAAGAACTTCCATGAGTACACGGCCGGGCTATACGGAGTGAACAGAGAATGGACAGTTGGTAATATTTTGTCACTTGGTTACGGTGTGACTAACTGGATGAGTTTAGCTCTTGAGGGTGGATATTTAAGAAATTATACGTACGGAGGCACTGAAAGTGACGTCTGGACGTTCGATGCGGCCACTTCCTTTGTTTTACCAAAGAAATTTGGTTTATCAATAGGTTACTCGATTGGTGGCACCCCTCTTGCACCTAATGGTAGAGATACTGAAATTGATTTATTTGATACAGAGAAAGCTTCAGTCTATGCAACTTTAAGCGTTTCTATTTAAGACTTGGATATTGGGAGAAAAAATGACAATTAAAAAGAATCAAAACAGAAAAGGACTAGCAGTACACACTGTCAAGTCATTAGCGACGGCGCTAGCGTTATCGACTGTTTTAGTGGGTTGTGCGAAAGACCTTCCTGAAAAGGAATCTGACGTATTCTCATACGACGACAGCAGTAGCACAAGTGAAATCGCTCTTGCAGTAACAGATGCTTCTAAAGCAGAAGTTATTGTTAAGACAGTTAAACAAAATACTGAGTACCTTTCATCTGCTAGCACAGTTAGCGGAGTATCAGCACTTGGTTCATCTAAGTTCTATGACACTAAGGTGGTTTCATCATCACATGGTGTTTTTGAGAAACTAGTAAAGGATCTAAAGCTTAATGCTGAAGCAGAAGACACTGAGTTTAGAATTACTTTTGATGTAACGGAAACGGCCCTAGTTGCTTATGTTGAAAAAATTAGCGGTGGGATCTCAACTCAAGGTCTAAACACTTCATTTCTTCCAAACCTTGCACAGAAACAAGAGAAATTCCCTCTATTCCAATACTCTATTAGAGACTTTGGTGTTAAGAAAAGAAGACTTAACGACAGAGGTGAAGAAACTCGTTATATCCAATTCAAGTCTGCTGACTGGACAAGTGCATCACACTTCCTAGTGACGCCACTTCCACAAAATAGAAAGATGTCTGGACTTCAAGGTCTATCACTTGAAGATGCTCAAGAAATCTACAACAAAGAAAGATTAGAAAGAGAAATCTGGTCAGGAGCAAGAGCAAAGAATCTTTTTGCTATGTCAGAATCTCCAACGGAGCTTATTAAGAATAACGACAAGCTTAGACTAAAAGTTTACGAGAGTGAACTATATATCTACAAGGCCATTAACAAAGATAGCCTTACTAAAGAAGAAAAAGAGCTTATCGCTAATAACTATGAAATCAGAGAAATTGCAGACTGTGATGGTGATATCGCTAATGCAGTGGCAATGGAATTACAAAGCTGTCTTCTAAAAGCAGTTTACTATACTGATATTGATCACGTACGTCTTAAGTACTCTAGAGATGAGAATAATGAACTTCTTGCTTCAACTAGCATTGCTTCAGAGGACACAAAAGTTTCTAGACTTATCAAGATCTCTAAAGACAGCAAGATCGATAAGGCCTTCATCGACAATAAGGACAACACTGTCTTTAAGAAAGATGAGTTAAACGGAACAATTGTTGTTAAGACTGGGTCAAAAGCAGAACTTGAAAACTTCGTAAACGAAGACCTTTCAGAGCTAACTTCTTCTAAGTTAACGGCATCTCAAAATGTTAACTTCTATGAAGTCGTTACAACACAAAGATCTAAACTAAATAGATTCGTTAAAGACCTTAAGCTTCCAGCAACAAAGTCTGGTGCAGAATTTAAGATCAGCTTTAAAGTTGAGAAATCTAAACTAGTTGCTTATATCTCTGAGCAACCAGGATCAGAGGGAACTCTTGTAAGAGACTTCTACGGGTCTGAATATAAGAGCACGAAAGAAGTTCCAGCATTTGATTTTGATATCAAGCACGGTTTCTACCTACAAACAGGTGATGAGCAAGGTGCTGGATCATCAAACTTCAAATTCATCGCGAATAAGAATGTAGATAAAGCAACTCACATCAACGTTTCAAATATCCTTGATAGAAACGAAGGTGGACTTGAAGGTCTTGGAGCAAGCTCAGGACAGGACATCTACTCTCTAGCGGCCCTTGAAGACAAGGTATGGAATAGAAATGAAATCAGAGTACTTTTTAAGGATGCGACACTTCTTGAGAAGTCAAAGTATGATAACTATCAATTCAAAGCTGATGAGCCACTACTTATTCACCGTAGCGCAGGAAAACTAATTGTAGGTCGTGTTGTTTCAGAAAGTGACTTAACACAATCTGAAAAGAGACTTCTTTCACTGAATGAAGGAAATGGACATATCTACAAGTGTAATGCTGAAACGGCAAAGAAAGTTGGACGTGAAGGTCAGTCTTGCTTTGTAAGAAGAGCACTTGAGCAATCAGTATCTTATGTTGACTTTAGATCAACAAAGGATAGCGATGGTTTCACAACAGCTTCAGTTGAAACTTACCCGACTCAATATGCATCGAGAACGAAGTTTGTTAAACTAACTGGTTCATCTGCATCTGAAACAGATGTGGCAGATATCAAAACAAATAATAATGTTGAGCTTAAACTGACAAAGTTTAAAGGAAAAGAGTTCTCTTTCAGAAGAGTACTAGAAGATGCTCCAAACGTATTCAACTACGCAGTAGCTGGACGTGGTGCCTCAAAATGGTTCAACGTTGAAATCGTAAAATTCGAATTCAAAGAAAAAGAAGTTCACGTTGTTAAGTCTAAGCCAAACCTTTCAAAGAGAGGAACAACTGAGGCCGACTACGAAACTCTTATGATCTACCCAGTTAGATATAAGAGATACGAAAGATTTACTGAAGATGGAAAGGAGCTAAAAGTTCCACTAAGCTACGACACAGATCACAATGATCCAAATGCTGTTGCAGTGGTAGACCTATCAAGAAACCAAGCTCTAAAGGCCTACTCTCCACTTGATTTATTCAACGCTGGAATGTGTTTTGCTGGTGAGAGTACGAAGGATATTGTTGATGTAAAACAAGTAGTTGATGGTAAAGATGACTACCTGAACTTTACAATCTCTTCGACTTTCAACTCAAACCCAAGTTATGACTGTGCTGGTGTTAGAGACTGGTCGAATACGACTTCAATGAGAACTCTTAAGATTAAAGAAAGAGTTTCATTTAAGCGTTACACAACTAAAGATACGAAGCCAATGATTGATATTCCATACGAACTTCAAAAGAAGTTTAACTATGGACTATTCACTGGAGAGAAAACAGTACCTCAAGGTTACTCAGACGATACTTACGCAGTAGGATCAACTCAACACCTTCCAATGATTTTTGATATCAGAAATGGGAAGCAGATCGAGTACGTACTTGCAGGTATTCCATCAGATAAATACGATGCCAATGGAAAATTAGTATCGAAGATGTCTGCTGTAGACAAAGACCTTAGAGAGAAACTTATCAAGTCAACGAAGAAAGTTATCGAAGACATGAACGAAGGTTTCAAAAGAGCATTCAAAGGAACTCCTCTTGAAGGAAGAAGCGATGTCATCGTTCTAAAAATTGAAAATGATGGATCGATCTCTGATGATGCTAAAGAATATATGGGTCTAGAAGTTAAAGAAAAAGGTCACATCGGAGACCTATCTAGAAACTATATTTACTGGATTGCTAAAGGAACTCAATCTGGACTTCTAGGAGTTGGTGGACCACACCACGACCCAAGAAACGGATTTGTTGAAGGTGCATCTGTTTACCTATACGGTGGAAACATGAAAATGTCTCTAGACTGGATGGTAGATGCTGCCAAAGCAGAGAAGAAATGGATCAAGGACATGAAAGTTCCTAAGAACTGGAAGGTTCACGCAACTGAGCAAGCTCAAACAGCTGATGCAGGAGCTGATTCACAAGACGCTCAAACTGGACAAGCTGCCAATGCAGAAGGTTCAGCAGAAGCTCAATCTGAAGCAAAAGCAAATGCAGCACTTTTCGCTCCAGGAATTGCAGAGTTAACAGATTCAGTTCAAAGTCTTTCAAGTGCAATCGCAAGAAAAGCACCAACAAAGAACTTTGTTCTAGACAGAAATGTCTTAGAAGATCACCGTTTCATGGATCAACTAGAAGATATTCAATCTGGACTACAGAATGAAACTCAAGATGACTATGTAACTCTTAAGAATATTGCTAAGAGCAAGATTCAAAAAGATATCGAAAATACTTATGCTGTTTACAAAGCACTACACGATAAGAAGATGGTCAATAGAGAAGCAATTATGGCCGCAGCAGAGTTTGGTGAAGGAAGCCCTGAGCACAAACAAGCTCTTATCGAGTCAAGACTAAATAGCACTTACGCTCGTACAGAAGACGGACAAGCTAGACCTATCTGTCTTCATATGGAATCAGATGTTGTTATGTCTAAGCTGACTGAGAAGTACGACATTGTAGAAAAAACGAAGACTGACTTTGGGAAGAACGATGTTCTAGTTGATACTTGGGCCTCAACTCTTGCTCACGAAATTGGTCACAACATTGGTCTAAGACACAACTTTGTTGGTACATTTGATAAGAGAAACTGGAAATTTGCTGATGAAGGTGAAACGACAAGAACTTCTTCTTCAGTAATGGACTACTCTATTGAAGATCACGCAACACAAGATGGACTAGGGCCATATGATGTTTACGCGATTAGAGCTGCCTACACTGGTTTTGTAGAACTTGAGGGTGTCACAGCTCAACCAAAAGAGTCTGTTATCGCTCCAAATGGTAATAAAGTACCAGTAACATCATTTGTAGCAATGGATGTTAAAGGGAAAACAGCGAAGCAAATCGTTGCTGATAAGAAAGCTGAGATTAACCTTATCCTTGCTGATATTAAAGAAGCTGAAACAATGATTGCTCAGGGAAGAAGCCCAGAGTACTTTGGGAAGCAAATTGTACACTACACAAATGCAGTTAATGAACTTCAAGCGCAACTTGCACCACTTGAGTCTCAATTAAATGCAAGTGGAAGAATCAAGATGTACGGTAACCTTGTTCACGTAAACGATGTTATCAAGGCCCTTGATAAAGAAAATAGAAACACGATCTCGAAGAAAGAAATTGAAGCGATCGGTGTAAGAGAAATCCAATTCTGTTCTGATGAAGAAGCGGGAGACTCTCCACAGTGTCAAAGACACGATTGGGGAACAACATTCAACGAGATTGTTGATCACGAGATCAGACAGTACAAGAAGCTTTATAACTACATCTACTTCCCAGGAAATAGTAAGAGATGGGGATCAAGTAGATCAATTAGAAGCAACATGAGAAGATTCTCTAAGCTTAGAATGCTAAACGAAGAAGTATTATATCAACTAATCTACAACAGACTAGAAGATGATGTAACTGGAGTTAAGTACTGGAGAAATGAGCAGAAAGTAAATGACCTTCTATCTGCCGTATTTAAAGCAAAAGACTTCTTCATGTCAGTAGTTGGAACACCTGAGGCACCTGCATACGCAGACCCAGCGAAGAACCCATCTGACAGATTTATCCCTGCGGTTGCTAAAGTTGAAGTTGACCAAAGAGATGAGAATGGAAAAGTTGTTACTGACGAGTTTGGAAAAGCTGTAAAGGTAGAAAAAGACGTAGTCTTCAAAGTAGATACGAAATGGTCTGGATCAGTAAGTATTGATGCAGATAGCTCAAGAGTAAAAGTTAAGGGTACTGAGTACGATAAGGCCGCAGCAATGTTCGCACTGACTATGGATAGATCATACTCTTGGAGATACCTAAGACACTCACTAAGAGCAAGTTATGTTGATTACTTTAGCATGCTATACGGACTAGACAGAAGTCAATCTGATGTTCTAGCTCTAATTGAAGATGTACTAAGAGACAATGTTTCACCAATGGTATACAGATTTAATAGCCTAATTAGACTTGATAACCCTGTATTTGAAACAAGAATGTCTGACATTGTAAAAACATACGCATCATACGGAGCACTTCTATTCCTAGATGCTCCAACAGCTGACCCAGTAGGAAGTCCTTCAAGATCTTTCCTACTAGAAAAAGTAGTTGATGCTGATGATTTAGAAGTAACTGTACAAGAAGATGAGCAAGGTAATAAAACTGAGATCGTTGAGCCATTCATTCAGTACACTGGTGGAGATTACTTCATCAGAGCGAATGCTGATGACTCACACAACTCAGCGAAACTTATTACAATGCACTCTGTACTTGAGAATGCTAATAACCCAGAGTACAACGGTTTATTAGATGCATGGAACCAAATGACAGCACAGGTTGCAACAATTGTAGACGGTGCTGAAGCGAAGTTACTTTCAGATGAAGAACTTCAAACTGTACTTGCCAAGATTCAAGAGCTTGCAGAAGCAGGAAACTTTGGACAAGAGTACTTAGTAAATAACCAGAGTCTTGCTGGACACCTACAGGCCCTGAAAGCAAATGCTGCTTCAGATGCTGAAAAAGTAGCGTACCAATCGCAACTTAGAAGTCTTAAGCAAAACTTACCACTGGAATTATTAACAGCAGAATCAGTTCCAGTATTTGCTAAACTTGGTTACCAGAACGTAAGCCTCGGTGCCCTAGTAAACTACATCCGTTCTAACTACGGACCAAAGATTACGGGAACTGTTGTATGTTCAATGGTTAGTAAAATGACAAGAGGACAAGCTGTACCACAATTTGGTTGTAGCGATGCTCAAAAGAACCTTATCCAAGGTGTTAAGAATGAACTTGAGCAGGCAACTGTATACACTCCAAATGGTATGGTTAGAGAAATCAAGTCAAGAAGAGAAGATATGCTTAACAATATGTTAGTAGCAGAGCTTAACGCACTTGCAGATGTTCAATTAACACAGAATGGAGTAAGTGATCTTAACGCTCTTATCTCTCTAGCAATGGAAAAGATGCCAATGGATGTTCTTTTCCCAAGAGCGATCTCTCAAGGAGAAAAACTTGAAGATATCGCAGCTAACGATGCTGAGTACGCGAGATCAGTAAACAAGCTTAAGCCAACTAAGACTGTTTCGAGAACTCTAAAAGACTACAAGCAAGGAGTTTACGAACTTCAAAGAACTTACGAGTCAATTAACGGAAAGCTATAAAAAGCTTACCCAATATCCAAGTCCCAAAGGCCCGCCTCCCAGCGGGCCTTTTTTTAACCCAAACTCCCAATCAAACTCTTATAAACCCGACTAGGAATAAAACTATTCCTCATCACCACCTTTAACCCATAATCAAATCTTTCCTTAGGATAAATATCCTTAAGCTTCTTAGATTGAATCAGAGGCTCTACCACAAACTTTGGCAGTATTGAGACCCCATGGCCCTGTAATGTCATCTGTAAGTGCATATTGATGTTATTTGTCGTTAGGTAGACATCTGCATCAGGATAGTCCTCACGGTGCTTTAAAAGCGCTGGAAATTTATTAATTCGATGAATTTGCAGAATGCGTGAACCAATAAAATTATTTAAAACACTCTTCTTACGTGCATGAGATCGACTCACGACCATTTTAAATTCAACATCACGAATCTTTTGCTCTGAAACTCCATCGGGAAGCTCAGGAGTATAGAATAGAATTAAGAGATCCAACTCCCCCTTTTTAAGCTTCTTTAGAAGCTCATCTGCAGGTGCGGTATAAACCTGTGGACGGACAAGGGGAAACTCTTCTTTGAGAAGTGCTATTCTCTTGGCCAACAAGTAACTCGCAATTTCATCACTTGTCCCAATTTTTAAATCCGTGGAATAGGTATGATTCTGATGACCCAGATCGGCCTTAAGCTCCTCTACATCTCTAAATATCTGAACAGCTGTTTGATAAACTCGCTCTCCGGCCTGAGTTAGGAGAATCCCCCGATTACTCCTTTCAAGTAAGACCACGCCTAGTTCATCCTCGAGATTTTTAACACTGCTAGAAATAGCTGGTTGGGAAACTCCTGCAACCTCAGAAGCCTTAACAAAACTTCCTGAGCTTACGACATAGAAAAACGCTTGTAGATTCTTATAGTTCATAGATCATACATAACATTTTCTAATACACTAATCAATTATATATATTTTACTTATGAATCCAGTAATCATATCTTTCTCTTGCTAACAAAGACATTTGAAAAATACTCACAATAAACCTACCTTAACATCCTATCAATCAAGGGCCATGAATATGGCCCTTTCTTTTTCTAGCGACGACAAGTTAATTTATATACATTTGATCCGTTCACTGAATTAACCACAGCAGTTTGACCACTTGTAATCGTCGTTCTTACAACTGTTCCTACCGTGTAGTTTGGAGGAAATACAATTGAGAGTGTTGTTTGAGACCCTTCGAAATCATTAATCGAATAGAAAGAATCTTCAAGATCTAACTCTAGCTTCACAAGTCCAGGATACTTACCAAGAACTGGAATCTCATGGGCTTCCTTTTGAAGATTTCCATTATTATCAAGCCACTCTCTTTGAGCATAACAGTTGAGATCTGCCGCGCTAGCACAAAGTCCGGCCAATGCAATCATCGTCATAAATAGATATTTCATCATTTCCCCTTTTATTTAGATAGGGAAAATTATAGGAAGCAAAAGAAGAGATGGAAATAAGATGTAATATAATCTAAGAATTTTAGCAAAAAAAAGCCCTATCCGAAGATAGGGCCAATAACTTTATAAAGTGATGAATTTATTAATTTGCTTTATCAAATTTAATAACCTCTGTAGGACAAGCTTCAGCAGCTTCAAGGATCTTTAGACCGTCATCAAGAGGAGCATCTGGACGAATAAGACATGTATCATCAGTTACTTCGAAAACTTCAGGGAAGATTCCTTCACATGCATTACAAACGATACAACCATCTTCAATCCAAACCTTTGCCACTGCAAAGTTTTCTACAGCAGCACCAGCTCCTGCACCAGCAGCTGCCGCGAACTCACCTGCGAACATTGGGTTCGAGGCAATTCTTAGGGCCTTTGGCTTATCACTTTCAGGGATTGCATCTGCAATGAAAGTCTTAGTTACTGTTGTATAAACTGGCTTTGTCTTAACATAACCATATTTCTCATTAAATTGTGCAGCCGTTTGAGTAGCAGCTCTATATGTTTCAAGAAACTTTCTATTCTGCATCTTAAAGAAGTGAGTTACACCATCTTTTTGAGACATGATTTCAATTTCAAGAGTTGAGTTATCAAGTCCTTCAGCATTTAAG
>NZ_AUNJ01000498.1 GCF_000447775.1 Bacteriovorax sp. DB6_IX | reverse complement strand
TCTTCTTCTATATCTTCCAATTTCTCATAGTTAGATTCAATGATTGTGTCTATTATACTTCTAAAACACTCTCTTGCTGTATCAAAACGATTAGATAGATCTATATAAGCAAAGATATCATTCTCAGTTTCAAGTTTTCTTTTTGTATGGATTAATAAATTTGTTTTACCCATTTGTCTAGATACTAGTATGTATCCAGGTCTCCCCATATCATTGACTATTTGCTCAATCTGCCTATCTGCGTCTCGTTCTATATATAATTCTCTAGGAATTATTGTTTCTGATATTAATTTTTTAGTCATGATCTAGCCTTTAAAATGTCTAATGACTCACGATAGTGGCTTTTTAACTTCCTAGGTGAACCTTCTATAAGTTCAATATCAACATTAGGTAGGTTATCAATATTCAAGTGTCTGTTTATTATATTGTCTAATTCAATTAGATCTTCTTTATTCCAGTAACCAAGAGAGAATATACTAAAGTTGTCTGATATCTTTTCAAACTCCGTTCCAACTAGAGAGTCAGGCTCAAATATAGAAGATAATACTAGTTTGAAATTTTTAATTTCTTTTAATTTTACCAATATAGAATAGATGCATTGCGAAAATTCTTTAAACGCACAATGATCACTGATTGGTATTTCCTCAATGAATAAAACAAAACTATCAGATTTACATTTGTCTCGTATGATTAACTCTATATTATTTAAAATTACAGATATTCGTTCAGACTCATTGATTATGACATTTTCATCGAGATCGTAGGCAATACTTGTAAACATTTGTTGAATGTTTTCATTTATAGATGTACCTAAAGAAATATATTGAAAGTCAACTCCGTTTTTGAATAACAGTCTTTGAATAATAGCAGTTTTTCCAACACCAGATGGGCCACAAATCCATAGTCCTGATAATCTGAATTTATTTAAAACTATTTGGTCTACATCTCTATGTAGGTAGAAATTTTCTTGATTAGGGGTATATAAATCGAAAAGGACATCTTCCTTGGAGTCATCTGTTTTTGCTGATGAACTTGTTAACTTTATTTTGCAGAAGTCATTTCTTTCAATAAAACCCCAGAGTGCTTTGTGTGATTGGCTATCTTCATTTTCTGGCTTTACGATAGATGAATGATCTGTTCCTGCTATAAGTTTAGCTTTACCAAAGTAGCGTG
>NZ_AUNJ01000497.1 GCF_000447775.1 Bacteriovorax sp. DB6_IX | reverse complement strand
TCATTGTAAGGACATCATTAAAAGCTGTAAGTGAGAATCCCTTTGTTGTATTGATTGCAAAACTAATTGAATTGATCTTTTGAGCAGTTGTTTTCGCTGTCTCTAGTCTTTGATAGAGCTCATCTTTTTTCTTACGAGCATTTGATAAAAAGCTTTTAAATATAGAATGATGTTTAGTGACTATCTTAAATAGGAATTTGTAGAATATTATTTGATCTTTAACATCGGGAGCATCTACTGTTGTTTTGATTGCGCTGGAATTTGTCTTGCCTCCGATCATACGGTGCCAGTTCTTGAGATTTTGTTCTCCTCCAGGGATACTTAGTAGAATATTGTAGTAACTTTCAAGGCGGTAGTACATATGGCCATGAATATAATTTGTCATTGTATTAAGGTAGGGAAGTAGAGAGTCCTTTTTTCTCTTGTCGAATCCAATATAGTCAGCGAGCTCATAATGAACCTTGGCGTATGCTAGATTGACATAATCTCCTGTAATTGGTGTTGTGTGACCTGGATAACTTTCTGAGAGGTTGGTATCTATATAGAGTTCAATATTATTAAACTTCTGAGTAATAGGTCTTACTTGGAGGATATAGAGTTGTTCACCAACAAAACACCATTCAATATCACAAGGGAATCCATAATTCTCTTCAATTTTTAAGATCTTTGATAGTAGTTCTTCTATTTTCTTCTCATCTAATGAAGGGGCTTTGATAGGTGCTTCAAAGACAATTCTTTCGACTTTATTGGTACTCTCGACATAGGTAAGTTTATCTGTCTTTTCAGCGATATCTTCTTTGATTCTCTCTCCAAATCTATCGATATAGAATCTATCGACATCTACTAATCCTGAAACTACACCTTCACCAAGTCCTAGTCCTGATTCAATATAGATGAGACCGTTATCCAGATCTGGCGAACGGCTAAACGCCACACCACTAACGGTTGAGTCAAGCATTCTTTGGATGACGACGGCCATGGATCCACGTTCGCTCTTATTATCACTTTCTTTGCTATGATTTTCTCTTAATCTTTCATATTCAAGAATTCGCTCAGAATAAAAGCTTTCAAAACATTTGATAACCTTTTCTTCAATATCTTCCTTCTTGGTGTAAAGGAATGTTTCCAAAACTCCAGCATAGGAGTTTTCAGCGCCATCTTCCGCCGTGGCACTACTTCTAATTGCAAAGTAGTTGCAGTGATTTTTAGTCGTAAAGGTCACTATCTTTGCTATTGTTTTTGGTGATAACTTCTTAGTCTCTTCCCAGTAGTGAAACTCCTCTGACGTGATAATCTCAAATTCTGGTACCGGAAAATGAGAGTCTAAAAGCCTTTGAAGAGAGGCTCCTTTTCCACCAGCAATGAGTTTGTCACTGTAGTTTTGTTTCACGTATTACTTTTCCTTTTTCTCTTTTTCTTAAATAAACTTAATAACAGCAGCGAAAAGAACTGTAAGTTGAGTCCCTAAGGCGAGATTTTCAGCATGGGCCTTGAACGTTGATTTATGTGACAGTGTTCGAATGAAATTGATATATTGCCAAGCAAAGTAAGTAGCGACTAAGAGATAAATGGCAACGATGAGAAGATGATGATTATAATTAATTAAAAATGACATCACTCCTGCAAAAACTAAGATCTGAATAAAGAGTGCAACAGAGGCAGCTACTTTGGGTCCCCAAATTTTTGAGTATGTTGTATATTCTGTTTCATCTTTAGGTGCTCGAATTTTTCTCGAAATTTCCCAGTTTGTCATCGTTAGCATTAGTGGAATTCCAATAAGTGTACTTGAAATGGAATCAACATATCCTCTTTCAAAGAGTACTGTACATATCAGTCCAAATTTGACGATGATTACGGGGTTATGAGTTGCAAATGCTAGGGGAAGTGACTTTCTCATACGCTCTTCCATGAAGAACCATTTATACATAAGTCCGCCATAGGCCAAGCAAATGAGAGCTGCAATAAAGACATTGAGATTAAATGAGCAAAGAAGAAGAATTGAAGGAATAACAATTGATTGTAGTACCTTTAAATCACCTTTTTTAACTCTTCCACTAGGTAGGGGCCTATTAGGATAGTTTTTTAAGTCATCCTCATAGTCTTTAAATTCATCCATAATTCTCACCATTAGAGAAAGGAGGACGACGGCTAGTGCCACAAGATGAATGGTCGGATCTTTTATAAATGAGTAATCACCTTTAATAGAACAAACTGCTGCTGCCAAAATTATGGTAAACAAGTAGGTTCCAATAAAGTGGAGGGGAGGGAACATTTCTTTTAAGTAAATTCCAATCCTATTAATCATTTCTTCTTCCTTTATAATGAGTTAGTTTTCTTCGTGTTGAAAAGTGTGAATCCAACTTCTTTCGCCACTTTTGATATTTCCTGAATATCGTCAATAGCGATTGGACCAATATTTAAGTGTCCTTTGATCGGAGAGAGACCAAGTGAGAATGTCTCGGCCATACAAGCAAAGGATTCATTTGTTGCTAGTGGAAATGATGGGATTTCTATCCTGATATCTCCTGCTTGTTGAGGGAATCGTGCGATTCCACCTTTTATCACTCTAATACTCTGATCTTGATAGCACTCGTCAGAGACATCGCCCGGAACTGCAAGGTCAATGATAGTTGTATTCTTCTTTATGAGATTTCTATTAATGATAGGTCTCGTAGAATTTGTTCCTGTGAAAATGAGATCACAAGATTTTAGCTCTGATAGATCATTAGAGATTTGGATATAGTCTTTAAGTTCATCAAGAGATTCTGCAATATTCCCTAAATTATCAAAGAGGATTTCTTTAACTGAATTTATGAGAGCAGAGTCTTCTTTAGTTCTAATGATGTAGTTAATAAGCTCTTGAAAAGTGCTTTTGATTTTCTCTGGATAATGTTCTTTCGATCTATGAAAGAGTATAATTTTCTTGGCATCTGAGATGGCAAGCTGGGCCATCGTGCTGACAATATTGCCACCATACCCAACGAGTCCAATAACTTGGGAAGACTCATCAGCTGCAGCCTGGATACCCGCCTCATAGGCAAGCTTAGCGGTGAAACTATTTCCCGTCGTAAGATTAAGACCTTTATTATTCAGATACATTCCATTCTTTGATACGATCGAAGTAAATTGCCCAAGACCAACTGTGGAAGCTCCAAGCTCTTTTGCCTTATCAATACCTTCTTGAATCTTGGCCGCAACTTTATGTCTTTGACGCCCTCTGAATTTCTTCATTAAAATTTTAGATGTAATAGGTAAAGATAGCATGACAATATCGATATCATTCCCATTTTCTCCTCTTATATTTGTTGCATAATAAGGAGAGAAAGTTTGTAAATTGAATGTGGCCATCATGATTTCTTCTAGGATCTCATCAGGTGTAAACTCAAGAACAGGTAGAATCTTTCTTACATCGCTATTAGAGATCGGATGATTTAGAAAAACTGCTGGTGCCTTGAAATCTTGATCAATTTGTTTGGCAATTTTCTTCTCAATACAACCAAGTTTTCCCACGGGAATCTCTCCCAGAATATGACTGAAAAAATATTTTGCTTGAGACGATATAATGGCATCTGCCAAATTCCTCAATGAGGTAACAATCTTTAGAATTTCCCATGACTTTATATTAAGTGATGGTTGAATTCTAAAAGTATATTGATTTGATAGCGTCGGAGCTATTCTTATATTTTCTTTATTCAACATTGCACTTGAAAAGAGATGACCAAGAAGGCCACCATCACTAAAGTACTTAAATTCGTAAAATTTATTTTTAAGCTCTTGCCTAAATTCAATGGCCAACATGAGTCCTTGGCCTCGGACTTCTTTAAAAACCTCTGGATAATCTAATACGACTTCTTCCAGAGAAGCTCTTAACTCCATAATCGCTTGGCCATTGTGTTCAAAACAGTTCTCAGCTTCTTTTAAAACCTCTCTTGCGATATATGAGGAAAGATCATCTTCTGCAAATGTTGATGATTGAATATAGTCAAAGTCCTCTACAAAAGATTGTTCTTTAATCAAAGTGACGCCAATTTTTGTAAATCCAGCACTGAGACCTTTGGCAAATGTAAAAATATCTGGTGTGACTCCTGAGTGCGTTGCGCTCGCAAGAGTTCCTGTGCGATAGATACCAGATTGAATTTCATCAAATATTAAAAGAGATTTAATCCTCTTGCTCTGGGCCTGGAGCTCTTCAAGAAAGTCTTTTGTAAGCTCGTAAACACCTGCCTCACCCAAAATCGGTTCCGCAATGAAGGCACAGATAGGGTAGAAGTTTTGTTTCTCAACTTTTAACTCAGCATTTTCTATATAAGGGATTTCAAAATAGTCTCTTAGAGTTTCGATCTTGTAAGTGAGATCAATTTTGTCATTTCTTTTTATGAAAACCGTTTCTCGGTTTTCATCGAGCGAGAGAATATCTTCTTTTAACTTTCCATTGTAAGTAAGCTTTAGGGCGCCAGAAGTTTTTCCGTGAAAGCAATTATCCATTGCCATGATAAACGGTGTTTTCTGGGCTTTTCTCTCATTTCTCTTTCTTAGTTCGTTTATCTTAATTAGTGCTTCGTTATTTGTTGTTCTTTGAAAGTAACGTGTGGCCTTGTTCAAAGCTTCATTGACAGAGAGTAGCTCTTTCTTAAGATTGAGGTGGTAGTTTTTCTTCGCCACCTTTATGGCAATTTCGATAGATTCTGTCCCTGTATTAGAGAATTGGCAAATCCAGTTCTCTCCATGACCTTCAAATTCCAGCCTTTTATTAAACTCACATGCCAAGTTCGCCGCTTCTGTCCTTATTGAGCCTTGAGTGAAAGAAAGGCTATTATTTACTAAGTATTGGGCCGCTTTTTCGCGTAATTTATTATTGTGGCCCAAGCTATTGGCACCATAGCTTCCAGTAACATCTAGATACTGTTCACCTCGAGAGTCGTAAATGTAATTTCCATCACCTTTGACAAACTCTCTATCAAGCTTCAAAAGCTCGAGTAATTTTGCCTGGGTTGGTTTGACATACTTTTTGTACATAGACTCTCTCTTTTTATGTCTAACAAGTAGACAACTAACGATAAATTAGACGTGAACTAAGCCATTTTTATCGAATACTGGTACATTTTGATTTATTACTGCAATGGTTATGCCAAGGTATTCTAGGCAAAAAGAGAAATATGCGATAAGTCATTGTTTTTAGTATAAAATAACTCTAAAATTTAATCTTTCTTAACTTTATAATAGTTAGATATATGCAAGAATTTAGACTGTATAAAAAATGAAAAGGATCAAATGAAGATACTAATAATTGATGATGAAATTGAGATTATTGAAATACTTTCAACGCTGATTGAGTCAGAAGTTGAATGCGAAATTCTCAAAGCAGAATCAGGAAAAGAAGCAGTGTCTATTTTAGATAAGCATGATGATATTGATTTGATTCTTTCTGATTATAATATGCCTGAAGGAAATGGAGCATTGGTCTTCGAACATAATAAGAAGAAGGGAAATATTCCTTTCATCTTTGTGAGTGGTGGATATCTAGAAGATTATAATGATGTTCAAAACTTCTATGAGGCCAATGACAAGAATGCTTATATTCATAAGCCAATAGATTTTGAAGAACTTATCAAACAGGTTGATCAAGCCTTGGGCCCCAAAGATGATGAGCGTAATAACTCAGGTTACTCTCATGTTCATTTAGGTCTTCTGAGTAAGTATAGTTATGTAAGTGAAGAGATCTTTCTAAAGATTAGCGATGATAAATTTATTAAAATCAAAAACTCAGGTGATTCTTCAACTGAAGAGATAAAGAAATATGTAGAAAAAGGGAATCTTAAATTCTACATGAATAAAACTGACTTTGTGAGTTTTATGGAAAGAGCTATCTCGGAACAAAGTCGCAAATTACTGACAAGTCCTGCCGAAGTTTCAGAGGTGGAGATCTGTGGTGAGACACTAGAGATTCTCCAAGATAGTTTAATTCAACTTGGTTTGACAACAGATCAACTCCTACTTATTAATACAACGATTGAAACATGCTTGGATATTCTTGGTAGTGAACCTGCATTAAAGGAACAATTAAAGGTTTTTCTAAAAGGGAAGGGATACTTCGTTTCTCACTCTTTAACGGCTGCTCATATTTGTTTTCTTTTAGCGAATAAGTTAGGAATGGGGCAGGACTCGATTGTAAATAAGCTGCTTTACTCTGCACTCCTTCATGATATTACTTTACCAGAATCTGAGTTATGCCAGATTTATGATATCGAAGATCCGGTTTTTCTTGGTCTCGATTTAAATTCCAGAAAGAGAATTAAATCTCATGCTGCAGACTGTGTCGCAATTTTAGAGAGCTCGGATAAAATCCCTGGTGACGTTCTGACAATAATCAAGGAGCACCATGAACTACCGAATGGAATGGGGTTTCCAAGAGGTTCTACTGAAACCAATATTTTTGGTTTGAGTTTAATTTTTATGGCGGCATTAAGAATGGCCGATCATATTTTCCATCATGGGCATGGGCCGAAGTCACTAGACATGCTTCTATGCAAGTTAACAG
>NZ_AUNJ01000496.1 GCF_000447775.1 Bacteriovorax sp. DB6_IX | reverse complement strand
TGAGAGTAAATTCTTCTTAGAGATGACAACAAGTACCGATACGTATTCATCGGGATGAAGATCATTATAGTAGATCTTTTTCTCAATATAGAATTTCCCATCTTTTCTATTCGATAAATTGCACCCCTAGAAACCTTTTTTTGGTCGCGAACTTCTTTAATATGCTCATAAATAGAGAAGATATTCTTCTTATCGATTTCTTAATTTTATGCTTTAAATGGCCATCCACACTCTCAAGCGATAATCTTATTATGATTGATGATATAGTATTCAGTCCCTTTTGATAGAATCAGGTTAAGGGCATTAAAGATTTGAGTGTAATCAACATTAACAATTACAAACCCAAACTTCTTATCTTTCACTTCAAAAATCGGCATGGCCGCCCTAAGAACAAGTTCTTCCGGTATCACGACTTGACCAAACTCTCTACTGAGAGAAAAATCTGACAGATAAACCTTTCTACTTACCGAAGCTTCGATCTCTTTATAATAGGGTTCATTAGATTTTTCTTGAAGATTTTCTTCATTAACTTGATATACTTTGGTTCCACTCTTATTAGCACGAACAATTTCAAGGCCATTATTTTCCATACCAATATAGCGAATCTGACTATAACGAGTTTTGGCATAGAGCATTTCTTGAAAGATAGTTCCTAAGCGATCTTTCCAAATTTTAAGGGTTAGAACCATCTACTGGTCGAACGCCTCCATTTCTAGTAGCGCGGAGAATTCCCCGTATAGGCGGTGTTGAAGCGAGGAAACGAACATCAGACTTTAACTGCTTCACCTCAGATTTGACACTTTTTTCAACCAACTCAATGGCATCATCAGCATCATCAAGGCGTGAGTTTAGGAGATAGTCTCTTTGCTGATTAAGACTATAAATACTAAAAATAATCCCAGTAAATATAGAGATACCAATTCCAAATATTGAAATTTTTCCACTTAAAGTCTTCATTATCTCTCTCTTCGGCTCTAACTATTATAAACTAAGTTTATTTCTCAATAGTTAAATTAAAAGAAATAAAGAAGACCTTATTTTCAATACCTTAGCTACTTCTTAGCATCAACAACTAGCTTTTGAAGATGCTCTGCCATTTGATTGATCTTTTGTGCGACTTCAAATGTTTGTTGAGCAGCAGAAGAACTCTTATTAGCCGAGAATGTAACTTCTTCAATAATCTTTGAGATATTATCTACTTCAGAACTTGAATCTAGGAGAACACGACTAACTTCTCTAGTTGTCACAGTTTGCTCTTCAACCGCAGCTGCTGTCGAGTTGGCAATATTGTAGAGTTCTTCAATAGTCGATCTGACTCCTGTCACACTTGTAATTGCCTGCTCTGTTGAGCTTTGAACATTTGTAATTTTATTAGAAATATCATCTGTAGCGATAGCTGTCTGTTTAGCGAGTTCCTTGACTTCATTGGCAACAACGGCGAAACCCTTTCCGGCCTCTCCAGCTCTTGCAGCTTCAATTGTCGCATTTAGAGCGAGTAAATTTGTCTGCTGAGCATTGATGAAATGACTTTAATGACATTCCCAATATCTTCAGATGCTTTTCCAAGTTCCGATATATTTTCACTCGCCTCAAGGGTCATTTCTTTTGCCTCTGATGAGCACTTCGAAGCCTCTGAAGAAGACTTTGCCAACTCTGTTATAGATGCCGATAACTCTTCCGTACTTGTACTAACATTTTGTACACCGCTTGCAACTTGTCTTGAACTTGCAGATGCATTCGTAGAGACCTCAAGAGTTATTTTTGCATCAGCAGTCATTTCTTCGGCCACACTTGAAATTTGAGAAGAACTTGCAAGAAGTTCAATTGCTGCGTTTTCAAATGTTTCAACTAAATTATTATAGGCTTCCTTTTCTTTTGTTAAATCAGTTGCATACTTAACAACTTTATAAACCTCACCATTGTGATTATAGATTGGGTTATATGAGGCATTAATCCAAACTTCTTTTCCACCCTTACCAATTCTCTTATATTCACCTGTATCAAATTCACCATTTGCTAGCTTTATCCAAAAGTCCCTATAGTCAGAACTCCTCGTATATTCCGGTTCACAGAAAATTCGGTGATGTTGTCCCTTTATCTCATCTATTGAATACCCAACTGTTGCGAGAAAGTTCTTATTGGCCTTTAGAATTGTTCCATCAGGAGTAAATTCAATAACCGCCTGAGATTTATCAATAGCATTCAGCTGACCTTCAAAGTCTGCATTTTTAATTTTAGTCTCAGTAATATCTGTTGCAAACTTGACGACTTTGAATGGCTTACCACTGGCATCCAAAATGGGATTGTACGAAGCATTGATCCAAATTTCGTCTCCATTCTTCGAGAATCTCTTGTATTCACCAGCTTCAAAATCACCATTGCCCAATTTATTCCAAAACTTCTGATACTCTGAAGATGTTACATAAGTGGGATCACAGAAAATACGGTGATGCTTTCCTTTAATTTCTTCTAATTGATATCCCATTGCAGATAAGAAGTTTTCATTTGCGTCAATTATTGTTCCATCTAATTCAAACTCAATCATGGCCTGAGCTTTACTAATGGCCTTAATCTTTCCTTCGAAGTCAGCATTCTTAAGTTTAGAAGCTGTTATATCAGTGGCAAATTTTACAATACGTTTTATATTTCCTTCATCATCAAAGATCGGGTTATAAGAAGCATTGATCCAAACTTCTTTTCCTTCCTTGGACAATCTCTTGTATTCCCCTGCTTCAAATTCACCACGGGCAAGTCTCTTCCAGAACTCGACATACTCAGGAGTTGAAGAATAACTATATTCACAGAATATTCTATGGTGCTTCCCTTTAATTTCAGAAAGCTGATAACCTAAAGCTCCTAAGAAGTTTTCATTTGCTGTAAGAATATTTCCTTCTAAATCAAAGACAATAACTGCTTGAACACGACTTAAAGCTTTTAAAATTCCAGAGAAGTCTTCTTCTGAGAAAACTAAATTATGAGAGTTTTTGATATCCACGATTATGTCCTTAAGTTTTTTAATTATTTAAACCCTTATCGGCCGATAAGATAAATTGTTTAAGTAATCAAACTTAGACAACACCTCTCTTTAATGCGCTTCGATCTCTTTACCTCGTGATGAAAATGAAAAACCTTTAGTCCCTACTGAACCAAGCATTACTGACTCGATGATGGGAACAGCAACAAATTTTTCAGAGCCCCACTCGACTACAAAATTAGCCCCGGTTCCTCCACTCAAGTCTTTTTCAGGAATCACAATATCTTTACTCGACATTTTTCCTAAGATAAAGGGACGATCAATGTACTTCTTGAGAAGCTTTCCGTTAGTATCATAGTACTCAATTTTCTTGATCATAATACTCTCTTTTTGAGAAATATTACGAATACTAAGAAGAGCGGTCATATGAAGAAGATTTCCTTCATACTCATTATAAATGCTCGAGTAAATTGGAACATAGACTTGCTGCCCATGAAGTTTTCTCGTATGTGTATCATTAGCTGGGCGAAACTCGGTCGCTTTTGGTACTTCTTGTCTTATTTTCTTTTTACCCTTATCAACACCTTGTTGCTGACAAGAAATAAATAAGAGTATCATCATTAATCCACTAATGTATTTGTTCACTATAAGCTCCTTTAAAAAATATTCCTTCTTTTGCCACTCCAATCTTAAAACAATCTACAGCTTCTTCGATATCACTTCTCTCTCTTGTAGCAATTAAGACCTTATCACCACTCTTAAACTCAGTTGCGCCATCTGGAATAATAAATGCCCCATTTCTCTTGATAAAAAGAACTAGGCAACCTTGAGGTAGAAAAAGGTCTACTATTCTTCTTCCGACAGCAAAATCACGACTACCAATGCTAAGATCCCTTATTCCATTCTTCGTCTTTTCTAAAACATCTAAATCAATTGGAAAATTTGGATCTTCAACTGATTCATAAAGCAGTCCCAATTTTCTGGCCATAAGCTTCATTGTTAGCCCTTGAAGAATCGCTGATACTAAAACAACAAAGAAAACAATATCAAAAATCATATGGGCCTTCGTCCCCAGTTTAACTGCGGCTAAACTAGCAAAAACAATAGGTGTTGCTCCTTTTAAACCTGCCCAAGCAATGAATGTTTTCTCCTTCAAATTGAAACGACTCTTTAATAAGCAGAGCATGATTGTGACAGGTCTTGCAAAGAAAATAAGAAATACTGCCACCATAAGCCCGATTGGTGCAATTTGAATTAGACGGCTAGGGAAAACTAATAAACCTAGCATAACAAATAATCCTATTTGTGATAGCCAGCTAATACCATCATAGAAACTATAAAGAAGAGATTTATGTAAAAGCTTCTTACTACTAATAATTATCCCAAAGACATAGACAGCTAAAAACCCATTTCCCTCCAAATAAATAGAAGAAGAATAGCTAAGGAATAAGAAAGAGAGTGTTAAAGCTGGATACAACCCCACATGGCTTAAGTTAATTCTATTATTCAAAGCAATAAATAATTGAGAGAAGAACCACCCGAAGAAAAGACCAATCGCTGGATTCAAGATTAAACTCAGAGTAATCCCTAAGGCCCCACTATTTTCCCCTTGCATATAGCCCAGGAGAAAAATGACTAAGAAGTATGCCATCGGATCATTACTTCCAGACTCAAATTTCAAAAGATTCTTAGTACGTGGGACAACCTGAGAGTTCTTATCTTTAAAAATTGAAAAACTAGCGGCAGCATCAGTTGCCGACAAGATTGCTCCGAGAAGCATCGATTCAACAAGAGTTAGATCTGTAATAAAATTAACGAAGAAGCCTACGAGTGCCGTTGTCACGACAATTCCTAAGCTTGAAAGAGTTATCCCTCTTTTAAGGTTAGGCATAATTTCTTCTAAATTTGTTTCTACTCCTCCTGTAAAGATAATCAAACAAAGGGCAAAGGTTCCGAGAAACTGGGTCAATTCATAGTTCTCAAAATCAATACCACCAATTCCTTCACTTCCCGCCAAAATACCAATCCCCAAAAAGACCAATAAAACAGGTAGTCCGAATCTATCTGAAGACTTACTTAACAAGACACTTAGAAGAACGATTATTGCACTTACAAAAATATAATTATTTACTAAAACTTCCATATGAAGGAGATTTCCTCTTTCTCTATAAGGTTCACGAATGTAAAAAATAAATGTTAACGAAAACTATGAAAGTTCTAAAGGTGGACTAAGCCCAGAAAAGCGACGATAAATTGTCTTTTTATAGGAATATTTACTGATGAATACTTCTTTATCACTAATCTTAAAAAAATAGAACTCGACTAATGTCGCAAGACCTAAGGCACCCCAATGACTTCCTGTCTTAACAATTTTACTTCCTGATTTCTTACTTAAAAGAGTTGCTCCAGAGCTATTACTTGCCCGAGTCGTAATAAAGTTGTCATGTGATGAATCAATTTCTTGGTGGAATCCCCGGTTTCCTAGAAAGGAAAAAACAAGTAAGAACAATATGAGAAGGTTCTGGACACGCACCAGAAGAGTATACAACAAGTCTCATTTTTTTTCAGGGGGTCAACTTCTTCTCATGGTCAGAAGAGAACTAAATCATCTGAAAGAATTTAATATAATCAGCGACATGAGTCGGCTTAGAGAAGAAACCATTGGCTCCATAAATCCTTGCCTTCTCCTTATCCTTCCACGAGTCAGAAGAAGAGAAAACGACAATTATTGGCACTTTACGAAATCCCTCAGATTCTCTAATCATTTTTAGCAAGTCAAAGCCACTTATCTTATTCACATTGATATCGAATAATTTTTTCTACATTGAGCTCCATCATCACAAAATAGTTATTAAAGTAGCAAAGTCATCTAAAA
>NZ_AUNJ01000495.1 GCF_000447775.1 Bacteriovorax sp. DB6_IX | reverse complement strand
GAGCCACCACGCCCCAAGTAGGGTGATAAGGACTCCAACTAATCCTGAAAGAATAAAGAGAATAGAGTTAGACTTCTTTATTTCCAAAGTCTTTCCTCAAGGTCTTTAATCACTTCATCATTGTGAGCAAGTGAAGCAAAACCTACCTCGTAGGCATTTGGTGAAAGATAAATTCCCTTGTCCAGAAGTAATTCAAATAGTGGCACAAAGTCTTCTCCAATATTTCCTGGGATATTATTTACACATCTAATCTTATCACCTGGAACGATCCAAAAAAGAGAGGCTGTGTGAATAACGTTATAGTTAGAATTAAGGAGTATATATGTTATTAGAAGGTAAAAGAGTTCTTATTTTAGGACTAGCAAATGATAAGTCTATTGCTTGGGGAATTGCTCAGGTAATGAAAGAGCAAGGGGCTAAACTTGCATTTTCTTATTTAAATGAAGCTCTTCAAAAAAGAGTTGAACCACTAAGCGATGAGATTGGTGGAGAGTTTACTTTCGAACTAGATGTGACAAATGAAGATCATGTTAGTGCTATGAAAGAAATCGTTAAAGAAAAATGGGGAGAGGTTGATGTTATTGTTCACTCTCTTGCATTTGCTGATAAGACAGATCTTAAAGGACGTTTCTTTGAAACTAGTCGTGATGGATTTAAGATGGCCCAAGATATTTCTGCTTACTCACTCATCAGTGTTTGTCAGAGTCTTAAAGACGTTATGGCAAAAGATTGTTCAGTTATTGCTCTTTCTTATCATGGATCAGTTAAGGTTCTTAAGGGATACAATGTCATGGGTGTTGCTAAGGCATCACTAGAGTCAAGCATGAGATATCTTGCAGATGATCTTGGTCCTGAAGGAATTAGAGTTAACTGTATTTCTGCTGGGCCAATTAGAACTCTTGCGGCTTCAGGTGTTCCTGGTCTTAAGGGATTCCTAAAAGATGTGGAAGAGAAATCTCCACTAAGAAGAAATGTGACTCAGCAAGATGTTGGTGGAGCTGCTTGTTTCCTAGCTAGTCAGCTTGCAAATGGTGTTACAGGACAAGTTCTTTACGTCGACTCAGGTATCTCTATTCTTGGTGCTTAATTTTGACCAGAAAGAAAACACTTGATCGCCATGCCCTCTATCTCGCTTCGGTACAAGATCCGGTTAGCGATGTTCAAAGAGTCTCTGATATTTATTCAGAAATCTTTGGAAAGAGGGCACTCTCTTTTAGAGAGGATTTCTCAGGTACCTTTGCTCTTAGCTGTTGCTGGGTGCAATCTGATAAACAAAGATCGGCCATTGCTATTGATATAGATGAAGAGACGGTTGATTATGGTTTAAAGAATTATCATGCCAATATGTCTTGCGACGAGCAGTCGCGTACTCAAGTCATTAAGGGAAATGCTATTGCCATAACTGATCCCGTTGATATTGTGGCCACTTTTAATTTCTCGTATTGTCTTCTCCATGAGCGTCGAACACTTCTCGAATACTTTCAAAAAGTGAGAGAGTCCTTGAATGAGAAGGGAATGCTGATTATGGATATTTTTGGAGGGAGTGAAAGTGAGATTCCTGAAATCCAAGAAAGAGATATCGATAATTGTGAATATATAGCTCCCTTTGTCTTTGAATTTGAAAGAAAGGATTTTAATCCTATTACTCGATTGGCCAATTACGGCATTCATTTTAAGTATGAAGATGGTGAAGCAATAACTGATGCTTTCACTTATCATTTTAGAATGTGGAGTATTACTGAAATCCGAGATCTTCTTGAAGAAGCAGGTTTTGCTAAGTCCTATGTCTATTGGGAAGACTTTGATGAGGAGGGCTTTGGTAATGGTTCATTCTATCAAAGTGAAGAGGAAGAGAATACTTTGAATTGGAATGCCTATATTGTGGGTGTAAATTCTTAATCTTATTTTTTCTCAATACTAAAAATACTATTCAGTCCTGAGTAATGACTTTTGAGAGTTATGGCCAGGCCACATCCTGCCATTTTTAAGTTGGTGAACTGAATGGATCCGATATCATAAATCTCACCGCCTTGATGAATGACTAGAGTTTTATTAAATCCTTTGGCTTGAGGGCAGTCCGTCAAGTCGTATTTTAAGACTATTTCATCTGGTTGAATAGCTTGTGTGGAATCAAAGCTTGACTCTCGCAAGAGCACATCTTGTTTATAAAGGGGTTTTAGAAAGTCGTGCTCCTTATCTGTAATGTAGAGCTTTACTTTCGCATTTCTTGCAAAGTCCCATGTGACTCTCTTTAGTTGTGACTCAGATATTTCTTCCTTAGTCATTGTTGCACAAGAGCTAAGAAGAAGGATGAGTATAAATATTCTAAGAGTTTCTTTCATGGTTATAATTCCTAGTAAGAGATGATTTTCTTTTTGAGATCTTTTCCATGAAAAACTTGGATTTCTGGAATGAGTTTATTTGTTCTTCTATCGATTATGGTAGAACAACGTCCATTATCATAGACATTGGGAGCAAGAAGATTCGATTCAACTATCTTTCCTAATTGATTCTCAACTCTTGTATAATACTTTCCAAATTGGATATTGATATATCCATTTCGTATTGAAATTTCAATGGGGGCGTTGTTGAGATATTGAATACCAAGAGGGTATTCTTCAAACTGATCAGGTCTTGTGTCGGGATAGAGCCAGTCATCGATAATTGTAAGCTTAGAATATTTTTCTTCTCTTTGAGAAAAGTTTATTCTTCTATTCGTTTCTATTTCACTATCAAGTCGACAAAAATATACTGAGCTCTTCCATGGATAACTCCAAGTTCATCTTCAGTCATTTTAATATTGATATAGTGATCGACTTTCTTGTAAATACCGTAAGAGCTCATCAAGAAGTCTTCATCAACTGTGTATTCAAATGAATTTTCTGACTCAATCATTTCACCTTTTCCATGCATCATTACAAAAGGGTTGTAACGATAGTAAGGATCATTAAACCCTTCGAATATTGTTAACGAAGAAGTTGAAATATCCTTACGTGTTTCAATATCCTTATATGTTCGATTTCCTAATTCTTCAATTAAGGTTTGATTTCTCCAATCAACAGGTCCATGTTGGCGAGCAGTTCCATTGACATCAATTGTCTTATAGCAACCGTGGAGATCTTCAAAGTTAAGGGCGAAGCTTGAGCTCGTTAAGAGTAGTGACGAAAGTAAAATGAGCTTTTTCATCGGTTATATCCTTTTGTTGTAGATTAGTTCTATTTTACCTTAAAGCGTATTCTGGCGACGCTATGTGAAAGCTTTGCCTCATCACGTAGATCTTTTTTAAGGTTAGAATTAATCTTATGAAAATATTATCGTGGAATATCTACTTTGATGATGATTCAGGTGTCATACGTTATCCCAGAATTATTGAGGCCATTGAAAAACTTGATTGTGAGTTCGTTTGTCTCCAAGAAGTCACCCCGGCCTTTATAAGATTGTTAGAAGATAGTTGTCTAAAAAAGTCCTATAAGTTCTTTCATCTCAATCAAGAGCAGTCATATCGCTGTATTATCTTGAGCCGGATAGAGATAAGAGATCAAGGTATTTTGACATTACCTTCAAATCTTAAACGAGTTGCTCCCTATGTGGTTGTTGAACACTGTGATTGTGAGCTTCAGCTATTCTGTGTTCACTTAGAAAGTATGTTAGAAGATACTGAGTTACGCATTAGACAACTTAAGCATATTCACTCTTTAGCAAAGAGAGATTTTGTTATCTGCGGTGATTTTAATTTCGGTGATGATGATCTTGAAAATAGTTATATTTGTGAGAACTTTATCGATTTTGGTCAGAGTGATAAGAGCTTTACCTTTGATATCGATAGAAATCAGATGGCGTTTGAAAATAAATTTGAGAAAGAGGGAAGTCGTAGACTTGATCGCTTTATAGCAAAGGGAAAGATCAGATCCAAGTCATACCAAGTGGTAGAAGAATTGAGCTCTGATCATTTCCCTATAGTTTGTGAATTAGAATTTTGAGATAACGAGTTTGCTAGTTTTAAATCCAAGCTTATTCGCCAACTCGATGTAGCTGTTGTAGATCTCTGTAGGGATCTTCTCCTCACTACGTGACATAATCCACAGTGACTTTCTATTATTTGATCCAACCATAACGTAATCATAGTCTTTATCAAGAGCAAGAATATTGTAGTCACCTTTAACTTTGAATAGTCTTGTCCAGAATTGGTTAAAAGTTACTTCTAGTTCGGCATTTGTTAGGGAGTTAGTGACAACTGCCTGTCCTTCGATGTCTTTTGTTTTACCATTCTTCTTGATGCAAACATTGTATACGCTGATTTTTTCAGGGGCGATTATTTCATATTCTGCTGTTTGGGCCACACATGTTCTTGTAAAGAATTGTGGGAGGGCCGCATGGGCGTACCATTTACCTACATATCTTTCGACTTCTACTTGAGAGACAGTAGGTAGTTGTTCGTGCTTTCCAGCAAATGAGAGAGTTGAAAATGTCATAAGTAATAAAACTAATAATGATTTCATAAAACCTCCAAGTTTTTATATTGAGGTTATGGCCTAAAAAATATGGTTTTGCTTTGGACAAAACTTAGACACCTAGAAAAATGCTCTGAAATGATCCTAAGTGTCCGAATTTATATGGCAATTCGCTGTCCAGTTTTTTGACACTCTGTGGTGTAATTACAAAGGAAAACAAACTTGACTGAAGCTTTGTTAGATTAGTCTCATGCGTATTTTTCTAAGTGCTTTTTTTATACTGACATTGGCAAGTTGCGAGATGGATCGACCTGTAAATAAGGTGAGCTCTGCGGCCTCTTGCTTAGCTCCTCAGGCCATTATCTATGGGGATAATAATATCTCAAAAGTTGAGGAACTCGAAAATCGTGACCTAACAGAATTGGCAAAGTCGGTTGCGGCGGTTGTGTCTTCGCATCGAGTGATGGATGTTGACCATCAAAGAGATCATCTTCTTTTTCGTGGAGAAACTTTAGCGAGTGCTTATCGCATGTGTGATGATAGCTTAAATTCTCAAAGGGCCGGAATTCGCTGTACTTCATTTCTCGTGGGTAAAGACCTTCTTCTAACCGCAGGACATTGTCTTGTTGATCCACAATTGGGAAGTACTAAAGAGGAAGTCTGTGAAAATAGTGAATATATTTTTGACTTGAATGATTCGGCATTTCAAGGTGAATCTTCTGTTATTGCTCGCATAGAAAGAGAGAAGGCCTATAAGTGTCAGAGCATTGTCGATTACAAGTTGGATGATGACGGTGACTACGCTCTCATTAAGCTCAATAGAGAAGTGAGCGATCGAGAACCTTTGAAACTTTTAAATATTCAAGATTTAAAGTATGGAAATGCTATCTCGACGATAGGTTTTCCATTGGGTCTAACCTTGAGAGCATCCACAGATGGCCAATTCTTTGAATTATCCAATGATAAGAGATGGCTTCTCAATCAAGTTGATACATTCTTTGGAAGCTCTGGTGGGCCAATTATTGATGAGGCCACAAAAATGGTCGTTGGCATTCATACTCATGGACTCAAGGGGTCTCTTGTCTTAGACAAGGAAAATGCTTGTTATCGATTCTCTGAGGCCTGTCAAAACCCTCGTGATTGTGGAGCATCAAAAGCCTTTAATATTTCTTTAATTGAAGAATTACAAAATAAAGTCATTGAACAGTCACAAGTTCAACGTCAGGAGAGTGGTTGTGAATAGATATTCTAAATTCTTATTGGTTTCGGCACTATTATGTATTCCACTACTCAATTCACAGGCAAATTCGTGCCAACTTGTCGCCGACTCGGGACAAGCGCCATTGGTACTTGGAAAGAAGAAGCTCTCTGTTTTTTGGAGTCAGGAGTATTCTGGATCTGATCTTGTTAAGAGTGAAATGACAAAAATTCCTTGGGCCAGTGATGTTAAGGTGGCCCTCTATGATTCAGGTTTTGAAAGAGAATTTATAAATGTTTCAGATGATATTCGAGTCGATAAGAAGAATGCGACTCGTCGTGTGATGGTGGGGCATCATGGGACTAATGTGGCCAATATTATTAATGGCCCAAGTCACTATGGTTCAACTGATAAGGCCGATTATATGGCCTTGAGAAATGTCTATTTTTCTCGAGTCTATGTTGAAGAATTTGAGAAGTACCAAGAGAGTGGAATTTATCCTCGTGTTATTTCCAATTCCTATGGTTGGTCAAATAGTCTAGAGATTCAAGAACAGTCTTTTAAGGCACGAGATAATAATGTCATGTGGTTCTTAGCGGCAGGAAATGATTATCCAACTTCAATTTCAGAGGTTGAGGATAATTCGGGGGCGATACTGGTTGGAAGTTATGCGCCAAGTGGTTTACAGTCAGCCTTTTCCCAAATATCTGATAATGTTGTGATTCTTTCTCCGGCCGATGATATGCAGGCAAGTATAGATGGAAAAGGAAGACATAATCATTTTGGAGGAACTTCTGGCGCTACTCCTTTAGTTGCGGCAAATGCGATTAATATTATTTCAATTCTTCCTGAGATAAGAATTGATCAATATACTTCACTCTTAAAGAAGACAGCTCTTCCTAGTTTTGAACAAGTCAATGAAGATAAGAATGCGCCTGGGCTATTTAATGGCTACAAGGCCTTTCGAGTTGCATTTAAGGTTGCGACAAAATGCCAAAACAAGCTAGTCACCCAAGACAAGCAAGAGTGTGTTGAACTAGAACTCAATAATGATGAGAACTATATATTTTCTTCTTCACAAATTAATACCGATTCAATCTATGATGAAAGTGCCGGTTGTGAAGAAAGAAAAGCTCACCTTATGCTCCTTAGAAAGAAAACACTCTTAGAAAATAGAGCAGAGGATTGGCAGAAGCTAGCACAGTTCTACACACATTATGGTTTTGAAAAGAATGCTGAATTTGCCCACCATATGGCAAGAGGTTTTCAATTAGATAACACGCTTCGCAAGGAGCTTCAAGATAGTGCGATAGCGGTTCTAAAAGAGGAGCGTTTCTTTGATAGCTATTTTCGCTATCAGCATTACTTCGATAAAAAATATCAATTGAGTTTAGCGAGTATGCTGGTTCACGACTCAAAGCTAAGTCCTTATTGGCTGAGCAGTTTTTTAGTGAGATATGGAGAAAATCTCGATCCAACGGTAGTCGATTACTTAAATCATAGTTTAAAATACGCCAGAGAGGATGTTGTAGAATATATCTATGATGTTCTCTACAGATAAGATTTAAAAGATTAATTGGAGATATCAATGCAAATAGCCTCATGGAATGTGGCAGGTCTAAGGGCCTGTGAAAAGAAGGGATTCTACGACTGGTACCTGGAGCAGAATCCAGATATTATTTGTCTACAAGAGACAAAGGCCCTTCCAGAGCAACTCTCTGATCAACTTGTTCATCCGGAAAATCACGAGGCCATTTATGCCCCTGCACAGAAGAAAGGCTATTCTGGTGTTGCGACTTGGGTCAGAAAAGGGGTGAATGTGAAACATACAGTTGGGCTTGGAATCGAAGAGTTTGATTGTGAGGGGCGAACTCTTATATCTGAGTTTGATAATTTTATTCTCTTTAATTGCTACTTTCCTAATGGAAAGAGAGATCATAGTCGTGTTCCTTATAAGTTGGAATTTAGTCGAGAGGTGGCCCGTCAGGCACTAGAATTGAAAGAGAAAACTGGTAAGGAAGTTATCATTACCGGTGATTACAATACGGCCCATCATGAAATTGACTTGGCCAATCCTAAAACAAATAAGAAATCAACGGGCTTTCTTCCTATTGAAAGAGAGTGGATGGATGAGTTTCAAGAGCAAGGCTTTGTTGATCTTTTTCGCCACTTTAACCCTGGTGAAAATGGTCACTACACTTGGTGGACATATCGTGGTGACTGTCGCGCTAGAAATATTGGCTGGAGAATTGATTATTTTTGGTGCACAGCAAAGTTTGTAGGAAAGGTAAGTGAGTGTACTCATCATCCCGAAATCTTGGGGAGTGATCATTGTCCAATTTCTATGTCTTTCTAATTTCTCTAATATATTGAAAACCCATTGGGATTTATTAGAGTTTTGTTAGGAGCGCAAAGATTGATTGCTTTGAGATTCTCTTTGCGCTAGATTCCCCTCAATCAATCTTAGGGGAGAAAATCATGAAAAAACTAATCTTAGTTTCACTTATTTCAGCATTCGCATTTGCTGGTAATGTTAACTTCAATTACAACACTCAAAACGCAGATGCCTCTGTTAAGTCTTACTTAACAAAGACACTTAAGAAAGAGTGTTCAGCTGCTTTTGAAGATGCAGAGACAGTCGTCACAGTGACAAATATCGAAGTCATCAGAATTGATCAGGGAATGGAATTAGAGTATACAGCGACGGTAAAAGTTGTTGAAGATTACGGTCATTCTCCAGCAAAAATCATCACTGTTGAATTTGACGAAGAAAGATATCACGGTGAAGGTTTCTCACTTTTCAAAATTACAGCGCCTTCATATCTTTGTAACTAATTTGAGATAATTAAGAAAATAAGCAAAAAAAAAGACCACCGAAGTGGTCTTTTTTTTAGCGGTCAAGCTCGATAACATAGGCCAGAGCAAGCTTCGCAAATTTCAAAGCATGGTCTGCTGTTCCCCCCATATTATCAAGTGTATCTCTTGAAGTATGAATATGTCTGTTCATATCACTTTTCTTAGTTTCAAATGGAGTTGATGCCGGATAACCTTGAGATGTCCAAGATGCATGATCTGAACAAGCGTATCCACATTTATCTCTTCCCCAAGAAAGGTGAGAAGAAAATTGTTAGATTCTGATATTATCTAACATTCTGAGAATAATTCCCCCTCTAAGAGGGGGATTGAAAGCTTTTTGTTTAATAGTTGATTTAATAGGTCACGAATAAGGCCGTGTAGATTGTTCTGATCTTTTGATTACTGTCAGAGTAGCTAAATGTCCCGAAGACTTTTTCATCGTTAATTTTCTGGTAACCAACTCTGATTGAAAGATCGTTATTGTAGAACATATGTGTATAGTAGAGGTGATAAACTTCTCCTGCTATAAGTCCTAGTGGAATAAAGTCATCTGAATAGAGATCATTTGGAGCAGGGAAGGAAGATGTTTTCCAGTAGTCAGCTCCAATGAATGAACTCTTAAAGTTGTAGCGCAGTCCAAAGAGAGTTCTTGTTCCTTGAGTGTCACCATTGCTGATAAACTTTCCTGCATCAATCTCGGTTCCCACAGGTGAGCCTGCGTGAGCACTGCTGATTACAGTGGCCTTGATATTGGCAACAGGCTTATTCCAAGATCTCATATAACTTAAAAAGATGTCGAAGTTTGTCCCAAGAAGCTTTTGTACTTCTAAATAAGCTGTTGCAAGTTGTAGGTTGGCCAGTCGATTATCATCAGTCGTGAAACGATAGATATTATTATCAACTGTTCCTAGCGTCTGGGCCAAGAGCTGGTCATTTCTAGTGAAGTCTTTAAATGATGACATCTTTAAGTAAGAGAATTGTCCAATAAATAGGAGTGAGTCATAGAAGGACTTATTCGGTGTTCTATTTTCTAATTCAACCATTTGAGTGAAACCATCATGTCCTCTTGCAAGTTTTGTTGGTGTTGTTGAATTAAATGGTGTTCCCTTGTGAGGCTGTTGACTGTCAGAAAGTCCACCATGGATATAGATCGTTCTAAATGAAAGCTCAGAATGAGGGATAAATCTCGGCGTCTTAAACGTAAGAGAGAGTCCATCTAGAGGTAAGTTAAAAGAGGCAAGTGGATAAGTCCCTAAACGTGCCCTTCCGTGTTTGATATGATCAGGTGGCCCTGATGTGGTAGGTAGTCTACCAGCAGAGAAGACTGTGTACTTATTCAGTTTCCAATCAAAGTAAGCTGTTCTGACATAGGGTTTTGAGCCCTTTGTCGGCTCTGTCATATCATCTGTTTCACTTTGTCTTGTTTGTACTTGTGAGTTAAAGAAGTAGCTGGCCTGAAGTGAAGCATAGGCCTGGAAGTCCTGGTTGAGACGCCCTGAAAACTTCAAACGAAGATTATTCTTAAAGTTTTGTTCGCTATATTTAACACCAGTATTATTGGCATTGTCGTTGGAAATATGACCTGCAAACATATGCATTTCCATTCCAACATTAACTTTCTTCGTTGAATTAGATATTTCAATATCAGTGAGTCTATCGTCAAGTTCCAATAGTCTCTTTTCTATATTGGCCTGGGCCATAAATGGGATAAGGGTTAGGATGATATATTTTTTCATTAGAGTGATCCTCCAATTACGGTACCTGATTCTTTAGATTTAGATTCATCAAAAGCACTAATGAGCGAGTCACATGTTAGTGCTTTGCAAGAGTTAAGAAGTTGTTTGGCAAAGCTTCCCTCACAACTTTGCGAGTTTCTTAGAAAGCCTAGATAGGTCTTTTTGAGAAGAAGTTGTTTAGATCTTTGGCATTGTTGACCAATAACTTGTGCGAAATAACGGTAGTCACCGGCCTGGACAACTCCGGTAATCATCACCGTGAGAATGATTTTTTTGAGTAAATTATCTTTGTTCATAAACAAAATGATGGCAAAGAAAATATTGAATATCAAAGACTTTTTTCGAGAAAACGTGCGATATGTTGGACGAAGTGTCTGCCAAGTGGGGTGATTTGAATATGTCCTTTTTGAGCATCTGAGCATATTAGGCCATCGTGGATAAGTTCTTCAAGATCTCCACCTGTTTTGATGGTTGTGTTTCTCGTGCTTAACTCTTCGAAAATCTTTTCCATCTTTGATTCTCTTGAACTTCTTAAGTGAGAGCGATCGAAAGAAATATCTTGGAACATATAGTTTTCAAAAATCTTAGAGTTTTGTTTAAGGGCCTTCGCAGTAGAGCTTATCGCTGAGACACCAAGTCCAACAAGGATAGGTGATTTCTCAAGAGTGTGACCCATAATATTTCTTCTAAGACTTCCGGCCAGAAAACTTCTATAGTGACGCGAGCTTTTATGAGCAAAATGTCCGAAACTGATTGGGAGAATATCAAACTCTTCAAGAAGTGTGATAATTTCAAAGTAGTGGCCATACTTTTCTTTGAAGTCTGGTTTATGTTCAGTCCAAAGAGGGTAGAAGTCTTGAAACCATGGGACATTTGCAAAAGGATAGAGTGATGCACTATTAATGAGTTTTTCTTTTAAAATCTCTCTTAAAAAACTCAAGGACTCTTTATTTTGTAGCGGGAGACCATAGAGAAGATCAATACTGGTGTGCTCTATTTTATATTCTTTTAATTGGATGAGATTACTTCTGAGCTTATCAAGGTCTGTAGGACGACCGATGATATCGAGTACATCCTGATCAAAATCTTGTACTCCAAATGAGATGGAACTTAAGCCGTAATCTCTAAGAAGTTGGATTAGTTTAAAATCAAGTTTTCTTGGATCTGCCTCAATTGAAATATCGCATTGATCCTTATCTATCCCAATCTCTTCAAAGAGCCACTTGTAGTGCTCAAGTGAGAGACTATTTGGAGTACCACCTCCAAAGAAGATATTCTTGATTTTACTGGCCGAGAGATCGTAGCTCTTCCACTCTTTGACCATTTTTTCAAGATACTTCTGCTTAATCTGCTCTGGTTGGTTAACTTTGATATTACAACCACAGAAGTGACAGAACTTATCGCAGAAGGGGATGTGGAAATAGAGATCAAGGGAGTCTTCATCTTCGTGTACTTGGGCATACCACTGCTCATAGGTAAGATTATCTTCCCATTGAGAGATTCGCGGGTAGTAATTATATCTACCCGCTGGGGCGTGGTATTTCTCCACTAGTTGAAAGAACTTTTCCTTATTCATCCTCTTGAGTTTCTCAATTAGTATGAAAAGTTATTCTGGATAAGCTCGACTGACTTTTTAACATTATCTTGTGGAATCCACTGGAGACAACCATGTCCCAGACCACAGATCCATTTGTCCATTGGAGCATTGGCGTCTTGTAGTCCCTGGTAGAGGTTCATCCATTTCTGTTCAAGAGTTTCCCATGGAAGACCAAGGTAAGCAGGTTCAATATTTCCTTGAATATAGTAGTCATTTCCAAGAGTGTTGAGAACATTTCCTAGATCGTGTCTCCAGTCTACACCAAGAACATCAATATTATCATCCTCAATTGATTGAAGGTAATTCATATGTGTCATCTTCGAGTAGTAGATAACTTTCTTATTAGGGAATTCTTTCTTAAACTCTGCTGTGACTTTCTTAAGAACTGGAAGAACAATATTCTTATAGTCGTCTAAGCATAGTTCTCCAGCGGCAGTATCAAAGAGGCACATTGCGTCAGCTCCACCAAGCGCCTGCACTCTCATTTCACCAAGAAGGTGAGGGATGAGCATTTCCGTAAAGGCCTGCCATCTACCGTCGTAGAGACCTAGTTTTGAGCTATAAAGTGCTCCTGCGTGTGAACCTTCAACTGCATATGAGTAAAGAGTGAATGGAGCACCAACAAAACCTAGTAGCGTTTTATTTTGAGGTAGAGTTTCTTTAAGAAGCGTACAGGCCTCTCCTTGAAAACCGTAGAACTTCTCCGCTGTATCGAGAGGTTGTAGTTTTTTTACGTCTTCAACTGTTTCGAGTTTCTTTCCTAGCTTTGGCCCTGGGTTATAAACAAGACCCATACCTAGGTGCTCTAGAGGGAAGAGGAGGTCAGAAAAAAGAATAGCTGCATCAAATTTAAAGTCATCAATAGGACCCATTGTGACTTCGCATGCTAGTTTTGGATCTTTACATAATGTCATGAAGTCATGTGACTTCTTTAGGTTTTGATAATGATCGTGGTAGCGACCAGCTTGTCTCATAAACCATACTGGGACAAATGTTTTTCCATCTCTTTGTGTTCTATCGTTAAATAAACCCATTCTTATTCCTTTTATTATGAATCTTATCTATTTTATTGTTAATTTATATCCAATACCGCGAACGCTTTGAATTTCAAGACATCCGCTCTGATCTGTTTCCGCCCACTTTCTCAATTTGACGATATAGTTATCCACTGTTCTGTGTGAAGGGAATTTATCTTCTCCCCAGACCTTGTCGATAATGTCATCACGAGTTAGTGCGACGCCTTTATTTACCCAGAGGTGCTTTAATATGGCACATTCTTTTTGGGAAAGACTGAGTATTTTTCCCTGCCCATCTTGCACTTCAAATCGTTTAAACCAAACTTTTAGATTACCAAAAACCAGTTCTTCTTCAACTGAGCTGACATCTTCTTTGAATGATTTAATACGATCGAGTCTTATCATAAGCTCTTTAAGAGCAAATGGTTTTGTAATATAGTCCTCGGCGCCAATCTCTAGTCCCTCAACTTTTGTTTCGGGGTCGTTAAGGGCCGAAAGAAAGAGTAGGGCGAAATCCTTTCTAAAATCTCTAAACTGTCTTGCAACTTCAAGCCCACTTCCATCTGGCAGACCTATGTCCATGAGAACAATATCTGGAGCTAGTTTAGAAAAGTGTTCCTTGGCCTCTTTTGCCGACTTTGCAAGAAGACATTCATGACCAAACCCTTCGAGGTACTCAAAGAGAGTGTCACCTAAGTTGTTATCATCTTCGACAATAAGAATCTTAGTCATGATCAGCTCCTTTTGCTAAAGGGAGTGTGATTTCAAAAATTAATCCACTTCCAGCGCTGTCCTCTTGTTTGATACTAAATTGACCATTCATTCTCTTAATAAGTTTCTTAGAAAGATAGAGACCTATTCCAGAACCTTTTGAAGAGTTGTGCTTGTAAAAGAGGTTACCAAGTTTGGCGATATTTCCTTCAAAGGCCCCAAAGTCACGATAGGTGATTTTAAAGCTCTTTTCCTGCTTCGACCCTTTAATATGAATCTTCTTTGATTTTGTGTGATTCTTTGTGTTGTGAATGAGATTTTTCACAATTAACTCAAGAGCGAACTCATCTGCCATGAGTTCTGTTGAAGAGTCGATATTCTCAAGTTGATATTCAAGGTCTTGAGAAAAACTCTTGAGCTCCCTTTCAAAGAGAGAGGCAATAGGGATTGCAACAAGATTTAAGTTTCCACCTCTTTCAATTCTTGAGAGTTGTAGAATCTTATCCATTTGAGTTTCAAGTCTTCCCGTATCATCGATGAGTCGATTGGTAAGCTTATCTAGTCTCGAATTTTCAATTCTGTCGGCCTCATCCTTAATCACTTCTGCCTGTAGGCGAATACTGGCAAGCGGAGTTTTAAGCTCATGAGTTAGACCTGCGAAGAAAGCATGGATTGCCTTATTCTTTTTCTGGTCTTTAAAGAAAAGAATTGTATGTGAAATGATAATAATAAAGAGAAGGATGATAAATGCAGTACCTTCCCATTTAATCAGTCGTGCTATATTTGGCCCTGAAGACTGAACTTCAAGGGCCGAAAGTTTATTGCTTAAAGCGAAGAGAAGATAGAGCCACCACGCCCCAAGTAGGGTGATAAGGACTCCAACTAATCCTGAAAGAATAAAGAGAATAGAGTTAGACTTCTTTATTTCCAAAGTCTTTCCTCAAGGTCTTTAATCACTTCATCATTGTGAGCAAGTGAAGCAAAACCTACCTCGTAGGCATTTGGTGAAAGATAAATTCCCTTGTCCAGAAGTAATTCAAATAGTGGCACAAAGTCTTCTCCAATATTTCCTGGGATATTATTTACACATCTAATCTTATCACCTGGAACGATCCAAAAAAGAGAGGCTGTGTGAATAACGTTATAGTTAGAGAACTTTCCACCGTCGTACTCTGCTAGCCATTTCTTGAATACCTCTGCGATTCTATTTGTGTTCTTTTCAAGCTCAACATATTTGTCAGCCGTCATTTGAAGTAGTGTTTCTCTACCTCCAACCATAGCTAGAGGGTTTGCACTAAGTGTTCCCGCTTGGTAGACACTTCCAACAGGAGCAAGATTGCTCATGATTTCTTTCTTTGCAGCGATTGCTCCAACCGGAAGCCCACCCCCAATAATCTTTCCATAGGTAACGATATCAGGTGTAATTCCTGTCTTTTCGGCCATCCCACCAAAGGCCACTCTGAAACCAGAGATAACCTCATCAAAGATAAGAAGAGCATCATTTTCTTTTGTGATTTCTCTTAGTCCATTAAGGAAGTCCATTTCTTGAATAAGAAGTCCATTATTTGCAGGAAGAGGCTCTACGATAATCGCTGCAATCTGATCCTTGTGATCTTCAAAACAGGCCTTGACTCCTTCAAGGTCACCAAGCTCTAAGATAAGTGTATCTTGTGCAATACCTTCTGGAACTCCTCCTGAAGATGCTTCAGCTGTTCCTGCTAAACCTGAACCGGCCTTAATTAACATTGAGTCAACATGCCCGTGGTAACAACCATTGAATTTAATAATTTTATTCTTCTTTGTGGCCCCTCTCGCAAGTCTTAAGGCCGTCATCACGGCCTCTGTTCCAGAGTTCACAAAACGAATTTGATCTACAAATGGAAGTCTCTCTAGGAGTAGTTCTGCGAGATCAAGTGAGTAAGGTTCGCAAGCCCCATAACTCCATCCTCTTTCAAGAGCTTCTTTAAGTTTATTTTCAACAACTTCATTTCTATGACCCAGGATAAGAGGTCCAAAGCTCATACAGAAATCGATATACTCTTTTCCATCAACATCAGTTATATAAGCACCCTTGGCTGATTTTACGAAACGAGGAGTTGAGTCTAGTCCTTTAAAACTTCTAACAGGAGAGTGAACTCCACCTGGGACAAGTTCTTTACTTCTTTCGAATAATTGAGTTTGATTTGTCATATACTATCCTTATTTTTTAAACCAATTTTTGAATTCTGTTATAGATGAGAATGGACGCACACTAATTTCTCTCTCTTTAAATGCTTCAAGCGTCTTTCCTAGACCACAGCAGTGAAATCCCTCCGCTATCTTTGGGTACTTCTGAGTGTAGGCCTGATATTGAGAAAAACTTGTCCAATAGAATGTATCACAGTTTAGTAACTCATCTTCTTCAGCTTGAGAAAGCTCAAGGATTTCCTTCTTATAGGCGCCAAGTATATTTCCATACTTTGAGTAACCTTCTTCATTTGTAAGAATATTCAAAGAACGATTGGCCCCTAACATAATTTCTAAAGTCTTAGAGTTTCTAATATTTTCTAAGTAAGCTTCTCCGAGTGAATCACAACTCGCATTTGCCCAAAGACCTTTTTGAGCGAGTTGCTGCCACGTCTTTGTTCCCGCTGTAAAAATAGCACCACTCGCTTTTTCTAGATTATTCATCCCATACGAAGAAGAGATTAGAGTATCTCCCTCGGGGAGTTGTTCTAATTTAAGCTCTGTCTTCTTAAGAAGTCTACATGGTGTAAATTCGTTTAGCTCACCGTCTTTTTCAAGCTTTGAAGCAGGCATTCCGATAAAGGCCTTTGTCTTCTTATCTGGACTTGGAAAGCTTCCTTCTAAGTGAATTTCAGCAACTGTTTTATCATCAACTGCTCCTCTGTGGACATGGAGGTAGTAATCTCCTGCCTTCATCACGTTGATTCCTACAGCTAGGTGACAACCTCCACCATAATTTGCAAAGGCATGTCTTTCACGACTTACTTCACTAACTGTATCCTTGTCTTGGACCTTTTGAAGTTTTTCTAGAAGTTCTCCATTGTCATCTCTGTCTTCTAGACACTCGATTCCAAGGGCCCCTTGTGACGCCGCTGATGGAAAGATTGATTGAGGAAGAATCATAAATGTCATTCCTTCAAGGAGTGCTTCAAGTTCAATTCTTGAGCTCTGTGTGATAGCGAGCCTTTCAATCCCTGGCAGGGCCAGAACGATTGCATCATATTGATCCTCAACGAGCTTTCCAATTCTTGTGTTGACATTTCCACGTAGCATCTTGGTCTTTACTTCAAGATTATTTCCATGGGGAAGGAATTGTGAGAGTTGAGATTCGATATTCACAATTCTTCTTGGTGAGCTTGTCCCAACAATGAATTCAGTTTTTTGAGATAACTTTTCAACTGTTGTTTTCTTGATAAGAAGAATATCTTGAGCGTAGGCCCTCTTTGTGATGGCGGCCAGTTTTATTCCTTGCGGTCTATCACTTCCAAGATCTTTATAAGAGTGGACAACTAAGTCGATTTTCTTTTCGAGTAGTTCAGCATCAAGTTCTTTTGTAAAGAAGTCTTTTCCCTCTAGTTGCCATAGTGGCTTATCGACAATTTGATCACCTTGAGTTTTGATAACTTTGAGTTCAAACTCATCACCTGTTAACTCTTCTAATTGATCTTTAATTTGTCCACATTGAGTGAGGGCAAGTAGGGAACCACGAGTTCCAATAATATATTTCTTTTTGACTGGAACGATATTTGTCAAAACAACTCCTAGATTGTTACTTAGTGCATTAATAATGTCTTGAATTGCTATTTAACATACAGAAATGTCATCGAATTTGTGTCATGGAAATGTAGAATAGTCTACATCTTTGATGAAAATGTGTTCAGGCTCATCACTCTCAATAATCTTTCTGTTTTTTAACGCCGTGGGTCCCATGTTTTTAGAGAATTACGGCCAAGGTGAAAGTTTTATGTTATCTTTGAAGCTTGTTAAAGGAGCTATCTTGCAAACATCTGGTTTTACATTTATTAAGAATGGATTGACGCTAGGCTATCCCATTTTAGAAAGCGTTCTCTCTATTGAGCCACTATGTGACGAAGTCGTTATTAATGTGGGTTTTAATAATCCTGAGTGTACTGAAGATGATGGTACAGAGGAATATTTAAGAGATAATCTTACTGGTAGTAAGTATAAGTTTATAAAGTCTTGGTGGGATCCAAATATTCAAAAGAGTGGATTGATCCTTTCGCAGCAAACAAATATTGCCCTTGATCAGTGTCGTGGAAAGGCCTGTCAGTATATTCAAGGAGATGAAGTTCTTCATGAAGATGATTTGGTGAATATTGAAAATGGTATTAAAGAGTTGATCGATCGCAATGATCTCGAGGCCCTCGTTTACAATTATATTCATTTCTTTGGAAATGTTGATATTTATAAATACACGAGAACTATCTATCGAAGAGAGGTTCGAACTGTTAAAAATGGAACTGGAATTCGCTCTCACCTCGATGCACAAGGTTTCCGATTTCCTGATGGGCGTAAGCCTTTTGCAAAGCTTATTGATGCGAGAATTTTTCACTATGGTTGGGCCAGAAGTGAACAAGTCATGGCCAAGAAAATTAAGTCTTTTGATAAGCTCTACCATGGAAAAGATTACGAATCTTCTGAGGATTGGTCATATAAGAAGGTGTTTGGTTTAAAGCAATTTAAAGACACTCATCCAAAGCTTATGGCCAAGTGGATTGAAGAGAATAGAAATGATTTGAGTCTTGATTCTCTCGAGTCTGACTTTAGAATGAAGCATATTCGTATGGCCATTAGTGACTATATTGAAAGTCTTACAGGTTATCGAATTGGTGAATTCAAAAATTATAAGTTGGTAAAGTAATGAGAATTGGTTTCTTCAATGGTTATTCTATTTGGGGTGGCGGTGAGAAGTGGCATATTGAAATGGCCAAGAACTGTCATGATAAAGGTGATAAGGTCTTTATCTATTCGCCCATTGATGGTGAACTAGCAAAGAGATCACGTGATTTAGGGTTTCATATTAGGGATGTTCAGATCACGAAGAATAGTTATTTTAATATCTTCTTCTATTTTAAGGTTAAGGCCATGATAGAAAGAGATAAACTAGATGTTCTTGTCTTCAACTCTTTTCGAGATGTTCGAAGTGCTGCTCTCGCAGTGAAGGCGGCCAAGGTAAAAAAAGTTGTCCTTCGTTGTGGTATGCCTATTGCGCCAAAGCAATCACTTTCTTACCGTCTGGCCTTTCAAAGAGGGATTGATTACTTTGTCCCAATCTCTGAAGCGGTTAGAGATGAATTTAAAAATAAATCACCACTTTTATTAAGTGAGAACAAATACGCACCAGTTATTGCTAATGGGATAGATCTTGATGATTTTTCCTATGTTGGTGAAACTTCTGAAGAACTTATCACTTTGGGAAATGCCGTGAGGCTTTCTCATCAAAAAGGTCTGGATATGCTTCTTCCTTCTCTTAAAATTTTAAAAGAGCGGGGACACCATTTTGTCATGAAGATCGCTGGTACAGGTGAAGAGAGCGAGAGTTTAGAGAAGCTAAGAAGTGAGCTAGGTTTAGAAAAAGAGGTCGAATTTCTCGGCCATACCGATGATGTTGCCAGCTTTGTTAAAACTATTGATATCTACGCTTTTACTTCCCGTTATGAGGGGACGGCCCGATCTATGATTGAGGCCATGGCCTGTGGGAAACCTGTGGTGGCCTTCAATACAAGTAGCATGAAAGAAGTTGTCGCGGATAGTAAATCGGGATTTTTAGCAGAGGCCTTTAGTGAGGAAGACTTTGCCAATAAGTTGGAGATCCTTATTAAAGATAAGAACCTGCGTGCACAATTTGGAAAGAATGGTCGCCAAATAGTAGAAGAAAAATTTGATAAGAAGAAGAACTTTGCTCGTTGGTATGACTTCTTAAGTAAGTAATAGAGGATAGAATGTCTAAGAAAATTTCAGTACTCCTATTAACTCAGAATTCAGAAAAGTTTATTAAGAGATGTCTTGATTCACTAACTCGCTTTGATGAGGTTGTTATCATCGATGGGGGAAGTACTGATAGAACTTTAGAGATTGCTGCGAGTTATGAAAATGTAGTGATTCACAAGAATCCTTGGCCTGGTTTTATAGCCCAGAGAAATTTTTCTATTGATAAGGCCACTCATGAGTGGTGCTTCATGATTGATAGTGACGAGGCCATGACTGTTGAGTTGGCCGATGAGATATATAAAATAGTTAATAATAACCCAGATAAGGTACTCTATAATATCTGTCGTACTGAATACTACCTTGGGCAAGAGGTTTCTTCTGGCCACGGAAAGAGTTGGTGGCAAGAAAGACTCTTCATCAAAGACCGTGTTCGCTATACTGGTGGTAACCATCATGAGCATCTAATAGATGGAAAGCCAGTCCATGAACAAAGTGATAAAATTGGTTATATAAATCAGAACTTTCGAGTTCTTCATGATCCAACATATGGTATCGAAGACTGGGTTAAAAAAGTTCCTCGTTTTACTCTCTTAGTTGCCAATGAGAAATTTGAAAGAGGTAAGCGAGTCGGTGCCATAGAGGTTCTTGCAACTCTTTACTGGACTTTCTTCCATATCTTTAAAAAGTCTTGGCGCTTAGGAAAACTTGGTTTTGTGATTTCTGCACAAACGGCAATTTTCAGGGCCCTGATTAAGCTTATTATCTATGAGAAAACGCAGATTGGTTTTAGCTCAAAATCAGATGTTCATGATAAGTATTTAGGTTAGTAAGCGAATTGTAACTCTTCCCAACTAAATGGATGATTGTGACCAAGGCTAACAGCTCTTCTATCTACCAGACCAGTAATGGCCGATTGAGCATTTTGAATCTTAATCATCTTCTCTTGATCGAGTTCCTGCCCATGGTTGAAAATATCTGTGAGTCTAAAGACCCCATGATCTTTTGTATGTGAAGTTTGAATCACTGATGGTGATCCCAGATCGATGAAGATATTCTTCTTTGGACATCTTGGAGCAAAGAAGTCATGACCAAAGAGGGTTGTCTGGGCCCCAATCGTATTAATTATTGTATCGTAACCTTGGTAGCTTTGGTGATTTTGCCAAGGGACAATTTGAATATCTAAGTGTGGGTATTCTGCAATAAGTTCGGCGACCTTTTGTGGGTTTCTAGCACTAATAGAGATCTGATATCTCTTTTGTAGAAGCTTGAGAACATCCTTAGCAAGTTGACCAGAACCGAGAATGAGTACGTGACCGGCCTCATACTTTGTCTGAACAATTCTTCTGGCAATTCCAGCATAGGACTGTTGTCCGATTTTAACGAGATAGTCTCTACGGATTTCCTTAGCATCTTTAAAGAGTTTTTCTAAGACTCTCAGGATAACGCTACTTCTGACTTCATTTTCAAGATAGTTGTGATAGGCCTCTTTGAATTGGGCCACAATCTCACTTTCACCTTGAAGTTTACTTTTAAGTCCACAAATTGTTTCTAAGAGAAATTGGTAGGCATCCTTTCCCTCGTAGAAATCACCAAGTGATTGGTGATCCTTCTTCACAGGAGTCGTCTTTACAATCAGGGCCCTCTGACATGTCTTTAGAAGAAAGATTCCCTTTTCATCTAGTAACTCAGATGAGAGTTCTGCTGTATTTCCTTGGATATGTAATAATTTAATTGCGTGAAGCATAAATTATTCAACCTTTTGTTGATGCGCGTTATTTGTGTCGGTATAAATGAGTTTATACAATTAAGAGGGCTTTAGTGTCACAGAAATGTAGATATTTATGTAAAATCTACTTTTTGTGAGCAGTTTGAGTTATTAAACTCCTAAAATCAGTAAATACATGTAATTTATACGATTTTGGACCGGTATTTCTTTTCAAGAGATATCATTTTTGATAATTTGCGGCCATATGAAAACACAGACTGATTCAATTTTAAGTAGAGTTTGGGAGACGATTAAGGCTCCTTTTTTGGCCTTTGATAAGAAAGTTGATGGGGCACTTGTCTTCTTTTTCAAGAATTATGGTAAAACTCGCTTTATGATCGCCATGTCTAAGAAGGTACAATATCTCGGGATTGAAAAACTTTGGGATAAGGGACCAAAAGCATTCATATACTTTTTCCTTTTCTATCTTATTAGGGATACAATTTTATATATTGTAATTCCAATTCTCTTTGCTAAAGCTACGACTAGCTAAGCATTAGTTTTTTAAGATGGGACATATTCAGCAAATACTTTACTTTATCTCAGGACTGGCCATCTTCTTCTTTGGGCAGAGAACTCTTTCTCAAGGGCTACAAACCCTAGGCGGAAAGATTGTTCGTCGTATTGTTCATCAAGAAGATCAGAAAAACCCCCTGGTTAATTTCTGGAATGGGGCAAGGCTCTCTTTAATCGGATTTTCTCCGACGATGAGTTCTATGGTTGTCATTGGTTTGGCCAATGCTAATCTCTTAAAGAATCGCCGCATCCTTCCTATGATGATGGGGACTGCACTAGGCGCCTCGGCCATTCTCTTTGTTCTGTCGGCCGGAAATAATGATAGGGCCCTTAATCTTATTGCTCTGGGACTGATTCTCGGTCTTATTCTCAGAAGTTTTAAGTATCGCTCGCTAGGGAAGTTCCTCGTCGGTTTAGGACTTGTCTTTCTCGGTGTCTCTGTAATGGAAGAGGCCTTAAAGCTTCTTACTGAGTGGTCAAAAATTGAGGCCACATTAGAATATATCAAAAGTCTCACTCTATTAGGCGCCCTTTCTTTAGCAACGATTGTGGGTCTCTTACTCTCATTAAGTTTAACTAGTACGACGATGGTCTTGGCCATGACTGCTGTTTTAGGAAGACTTGAAATTGTAAGTGCTGGCTTTTGTCTTGGCCTAGCAATGGGAGCTGTGATTGCAAGCTTTATGATGACTTTCATTACAAGCAAATCCCAGGCCCGTCCCTATGCGATTCGTGAGAGCTTCACTCCCTTTCTTATTACGGCCTTCACTGTGTTGGGCTTTATTATAGTAGCACCTATTTTGGAAGATTATATTCTTATTCCGCTTTCAACTATTGATAAGGTTGTTTATGCCTCTTTCTTTATTGCTGTCATCTCATTCTTCCATGCCATTATTATCAAAGGTATGTTGAAGAACTTTGCACGCAAGCTCTATCCAGATGGAGAGCTTAAGGAGCAATCAAAGCTTAAGTTCTTAGGAGAGGGGAGATTCCTTTCTTCAAGTATGGCCTATGTGCTTGTTGAGATGGAGATCTCTAAGTTGATGGATATTGTGGATCGTATGTTTCTTAAGTGTGAAGAATATATTGATTCTAAGTATAAAGGAGCAAGGGCCCTTGCTAAGATTAAGGATTACGAGAGAATAATTGATAATATTCAAAAAGAGATTGATATTTTCATTGAGAAAGTCATTTCATCTGGTTCTGGAGAGGATGACTCAAAGAACTCGATGAAGTACTTGAAATTGGCCTCTTCTCTTGAACAATTAGCTGATAGTTTAGATAAGCTTTCAACGATGTTAACTAAGTTCTATGAAGAATGGGAGTTAACAGTAGATGAGAAGGATCGTCTGCTTGTTAACTTTCATCAAGTCTATGAGATTTTCCATACAGGACTAAGAATCTACACTGAAGTTATCGAGCCTCATGAAGACCAAAGAGAGTTCATTGAAAATGCTCTTGAATTAAAGAAGACGCTCTTGGCCGAAAGAGAATCCTATGCTAAGGTTCACAAAGATGATGACCCACGAAAACATATTTATTACTCTGATATGATGATTGCCCTGGCCAAGGTACGTGGCCATGCTCGTGATATCTATCTGACAATCCACAAGTAGAATAATCTAGAAATAAAAAAGGGACCTTAGTAGTCCCTTTTCTTATACTGTAAATGACTTAAAAGCTTTTGGGTTTGTGAGGATTAACTCGATCACTCCATCTTTATTCTTCTTGGCCTCAAAGCCAAAAATGAATTTATGCTTTCGTTTGTTGATGAAGATATGAATTCCAAAATTCCTCTTTGCTTTCTTTTTAAAAGATCTTTCTTTGTTAATTTCACAATATATTCAGTTTCACTTCCAAACTCTTCAATCGAAACAGTTGAAAGGGCCTTTGTGATAAAAGGGATGTGAAGAGCATCGTCATAGACACGAACTTTTCCACTCTTTCTCTTTATCGCTTCGGCTACTAATTCACCACTTTCACAGCTCCCAAAACGCGTGAGAAATGTGAACTCAACACTCTTGTCATCTTCTACTTGTTTTTTGAGCTCATAAGCGAAGCCTGTCTTGTCATTAACCTTTAGACATGTGAAGTCAGCGGCTTGAGCTGTAAGGTTAAGAGCGACAAGAAAAATCAGTGTCATTAGCTTTTTCATTTTTAATTTCTCCAAGATCATTTGCTATTACTTTAGCTTAGCTTTTGTTCCATTTGCTGTCTCTTCAAGAGAGAAATGAATTCTAAAAGCACCTAGAGTTGCCGTTGTATTGAATTGTTTTTGGCTCATCTCATTAACGATAGAAATATTTTTATGAATGAAAATATCAAAGTTTCCATTTGTCTTTCCTGTCTCATTAAGCTTTTGCTCTTGAGCGCTATTTAATACTTTTTCAAGTGGAAGAGTCACTTTTTGAATTTGAAGAGACTTGTCTGCTAGCTCTGATTTTTGAAGAAGTGAGTAGTCTCCATCTTTAAAAACTCTAGGTGTTGCATCCTTAGTTTCAATATTAATATTAGCAAGTGCTCCATTCATTTGAATGGCCTTTGTTGTTGCTGGGCTCAGTGGTGAATGTGCAATAAATTGGTAACCAGATTTCGTCGCTGCACATCTAAGAAATGCCATAGCAATTTCAACTTCAATCTTTCCATCTTCAGTGACTTTGATATTCTGTGCCTTCGCTCTGTAAACACCATTCATATTTGCTCTTCTGTAAACATCGTAATCTTTTTTACAGTAAGCTGTTGTTCCGTCTGAAACTTTCACTGTCTGAATTTGAGCGCTTGAGTTGAAGGCCGTAAGTACTAGTAGTGGGAAAAGAAGGTTTCTTAACTTCATGATTCATCCTTTATTGTTTTGAGTTTTCGTCTAATTTTAAAAGCTACTTCTTATAACTTATATTTATGCGCGCCGCATTGCTTTTGAAGTATTTACATGACTTAGAATTTTGTCACTAAGTAATATTAGATGGTTAGCTAAGGCGGGAGAGTTTCCCGCCTTAGCTTATTGGATTGTTTGATTGGTCTCATTTTCTTGATTTGTTCCAGCAATGAGTGGAATATCAAAGTCTTCAATCTTTGGACTCTCTTGGCCTTCACTAGTGGCCTGATCATCTTGTACTCGTGTAAATCGTGCCGCAATTCTTCCAAAAAGCTTCATGAAGTCGGCCTGAATCATAAGCATACAAGGAAGAACTAAGAGAGTTAGGACAGTCGCAAAGAGGAGTCCCCATCCCATACTCATCGCGAGAGGTTTTGTAAAACCTGAGTCTCCACCAATTCCATAGGCCATGGGAAAGACCCCACCAAGAGTTGTAATACTTGTTAAAATAATTGGTCTTAAACGAGAGGTCGCACCTGTGATGATGATCTTCTTAGAAAAGCTCTTCCAAGAGCTTCTCATCTTGTTAATTGTATCAACGAGAATTAAAGAGTCATTGACGACAACCCCGGCCATTCCAATAATTCCAATCATGGCCATAAGGGTTAGCTTGAGATCTTGGAAGTAGAAGGCCCAAATAACTCCGATCACTCCAAATGGAATGGCCGAACAAATGAGTAGGGGCTGTACGATACTTCTTAAAATAATCGCAAGAACAAAGAAGATCCCTAAGACAGAGTAGAGCATAGACTTGCTAATTGAGCTCTTATTCTCACGACTTTGTTCATCAGCATCTCGTGTTTTAAAACTTAAAAGAGGGTATGCGTCTTCAAGAGTGATCATCTTCTCTTTTATGGTTTTAATAAGGTCTGATTTTGTGATGAGCTTATCATCAAAAGGGAGCTCTACAATAAATGAGCGTTTAAGATCATTGTGCTTAATAGTGTTATAGCGCGAACGAACTTCCCAAGTTCCAAGCTCCTTGGTTTTTACAGAGTTTCCATTGTAAAGAATAATCGGCTTATTCTCTAAGCTTGTCTTCGTCTGCTTTTCACCGTCCTCAATATAGCTATATACCTTAAGGATTTCTGGACCGGCCTTGTATTCATAGATTTTACTCTTATTAATATAGCCACGAATCTGTCTAGAGACCTCAGTGAGGCTTAATCCATGAGAGAAGATCTTAGAGTGATTAGGTACAAAGACCCAAGTATCGATTAGCTTAGAGCTCTCAAGATCAACTGACTTCACACCCTTTATAGGAGAAAGTGTCTCTTTCATTTTCTTTGAAATTTCTTGCATTTCAAATGGAGCGTTCGAGCTAATAATAACTTCTACAATATTATTCTTAGCATCGTCATGACCACCAAAGTTTCGGCTAACATCAAGCTTTTCATAGAGTCCGCTCTTTCGATATTTCTCAAGAGTTTTCTTAAGCTCTTGCTCAACATATTTCTTATTGGCCTCGACATTGTCATCTAATTGAGAGAAGTAAATTGAGAAGGTAACATATTGTGGACCCTCTTGTTTTTCCCCATTTATCCAAGCACGACCGATTCTCGTTGAGAGCCAGTTGTAACGATTCTTATCAAGTTTATTAAGGTCTTCATAAATAGGAGAAATGATCTTCTCTGTTGTTTCTATGCTCTGTGACTTCTTTAGAACTGCTAGAAATCTCACTTTCTCAGACTGAATATTGAGGTTGAAGTCTGTTGGAATATTCTTTGAAGCAAAGTAAACAGAATATCCCATAAAGCCAATAAAGAAGATAATGACCAGATAGCGTAGCTTAAGTCCCCATTCAAGAACTTTGGCATAGATTGAGCGTAGGTTGTTAATAAAAGTCATTCTCTTCTCATTCATCGGCTCTCTTACAAAGTGGGAGAGGTGATTTGGGAGAATAAAGAATGATTCAAAGAGACTTACTCCCAAGGCCAGGATAACAACGAGTGGAATCGCTAGCATGAATTCAGTCATCGGGTTCTTTGCAATAAGAAGTGGCATAAAGGCCACAATTGTTGTTAGCACGGTTCCTGTAATAGGAATCCAAGTCTTCATGACGGCCTTGAGTGCGGCCTCTTTTGGAGGGTGTCCCTCTTCTAGCTCTTGAGAGTATTGTTCCGCCACAATAATGGCGTCATCCACAAGAATACCAATAACAAGCAGCATTCCCGCCACTGAAATTAAGTCGAGACTTATTCCAATTGTATCAAGAATGAAGAAAGTAAATGAGTAGGCCAGGGGAATTCCCAGAGTTGTCATAAGGGAGTTCTTTAGCCCTAAGAAAATAAAGAGTGTCAGAACAACAAGAATGACACCAAAAACAGAGTTTGACTTGAGTGCGTTGATTTGTCTGGCAATAAAGCTTGGCCCATCATGTGTGACGCTAATTTGAACACCCTTTGGCGCACCTTCTTGCTCCTTTTTCATGAAACTTTCAACTTCCTCTTTGAGTTTCATGGCATCACTATCTAGAGACTTTCTAATATTGAGCTCCACAGAAGGGGTTCCATTGATATATTCTCTCGTCGATCTCTTTGGAAGGCGTCTTTGTACATTGGCGATCTCTGAGAGTTTCAGCTTGTGCCCAGATGAGTTGGCCTTAATGATGATATTCTTAATATTTTCTAATTGAAGATCCTTACTTTCAATTTCAACGAGAATATCTTTTGAACCCTTTGTGATGGTTCCAATAGGAAATAGGGTAAAGGCATTGATAACCTCTGTATAAACTTGAGACTTTGTCAGTCTGTAGCGTGCCATTTCTTCTGGCTTAAGTTGAATATAGAGTTGTTTTTTTCTGGCCGTATCATTGACTCTTGAGACACCTTTTATGTGACCAACTCTTAGCTTGATTTTTGAGAGCCAGTTTTGGTGCTCGTCATTTTTTTCGTCAAAGCCAACGAGTGCATACTGAGTGAAGAATGAATCTACAGACTTAATTTCTTCAACGCTTACTTCTTCGGTTTCTTTTGGTAGGTTGGCACGAAGATTATTGATTGTATCTTTGATTTTTTGAACAAGCTCTTGAGAGTCGTCAAAGTCTTCCTTAAGTGAAAGACTTATCCACATATAGCCTTGGCCAGATTCTGAGTCGATACTCTTTATTCCCTGCAGGTTCTTGATTGACTGCTCAATAGGATAGGTCACAAACTTTTCCATTTGTGTCGGTCCAGCGCCAGAGAGACTTGTGGAAATATTAATATGTTTCCAATTCCACGCAGGGGCCAAGTCTCTTTTCATATGCATCAGTGAGATCAATCCCATGAGGATCATCGCTGTACTAATGAGGTTGACAATAAAGCCGTTATTGATGAAATAATTCGCTATTTTCTTCATAGATACCTAATTTCAGCTAATTGAGTTGAATATATTACTCTTCTTCATAGCACAGGGCCTTTCGGGTTTATATGCATAGTGTAAATAATATTGATAAAATTCTGCCAATTCTGTCACAAAAATGAATTGAGATTCGTGGCCACCGCGAAATCAGCATGTTAGAATTTTTACGCACATTCACATTCTTAGGGGAGATATAATCATGGAATTGATGTTTAATGCTTCAGGTATTCTGGAAAGAGGTAAGGGTTTAACTTTTGACGATGTTCTACTCATTCCTCGCTATAGTGAAATTTCATCACGTAGCCATCCATCACTTAGAACTCAAGTTACAAAGAATCACGCAATCGATATCCCAATTGTTTCGGCAAATATGGATACTGTTACTGGTCGTGAGATGGCCTGTGAAATGGCAAGACTTGGTGGACTTGGAATTCTCCATAGATTTATGTCACCTGAAGAGCAGGTTGAAGATGTACGCGCAATTAAGGCCTATATCCGAGATCATAACCTGAATCTTCCTGTCGCGGCCTCTGTTGGTGTTAAGGAAGAGGGAATGAAAAGGGCCGATCTTTTAGCGGCCGAAGGAATTGATATTCTAACGATCGATATCGCTCATGGTGATTCGATAATGATGATGGAAGTTCTTGATTACGTGAAGAAGAACTACCCTCAAATTGATGTTATCGCAGGAAACGTGGCAACTCCAGATGGTGTTAAGCGTATGATTGATAAAGGTGCTGATGCTGTTAAAGTTGGTATTGGACCGGGAAGTATGTGTACGACGAGAATTATTACAGGTCATGGAGTACCTCAACTAACAGCTGTTGCTATGTGTGTAAATGAAGCTGTAAAGCATGGAGTTCCGGTTATCGCCGATGGTGGTCTTAAGAACTCTGGTGATATGGTAAAGGCCCTTTGTGCAGGTGCTTCAACATGTATGGTGGGCTCTCTTGTTTCTGGAACACTTGAAACTCCAGGTGAGTTGAAAGAGGGAATGAAGCAATACCGTGGTATGGCCTCGAAGGCCGCTCAGGTGTCTTGGAGAGGCGATCTTCCGAAGGGAATGGCCGCAGAAGGTGTTGACACTCTTATTCCATGTAAGGGACCGGTTGAAAATATTATATTCGAACTCACTGGTGGGATTAGAAGTGGTATGACATATCTCGGTGTTGAATCAATTCCGGCCATGACTGAAGCAGGTCTCTTTATGGAGATGTCATCTTCCGGAATGAGTGAAAGTAAGCCACACGGAAAAAGATAGAAATAGGATTTAAGTATGCTTAGTAAACTGCAAAAGACAGTTCTTTCTTACCCAAAACTAAAAGAGAGAATTGAAAAGAGTAGTGATTCCAAGGGGGCCAAAGAAAAGGCCCTGAAAAACCTCGATGAGATGAAAGCAGATTTCTCTAAGGGTTATATTGGAATGATGGAAAAAATGCTCGATGGAGCACTTCCAAGACTATACGATGGGATCAATTTCAATGAAAACGGTCAGAACTTAAAAGAACTTATGAAAGAGAATTCACTCGTTCTTGTTCCAAACCATCAATCTCACGCAGACTACGTTGCTATCAACTATAAATTTTATAAAACATATAAGCGTCCTCTCTTCGTTGCAGGAGGGGACAATCTTAATATCTTCCCAATTGGAAAACTCTTTAGAAAATCAGGATGCTTCTTTATAAGAAGATCTTTTGCCAATGATATCCTCTATAAATTTACAATGGAGGCTTATCTCTATGCGCTACTGATGAATAAAGAGCCGATTGAATTCTTCTTTGAAGGTGGGAGAACTCGATCGGGAAAACTAAGACCTCCTAAGTTTGGTCTCTATCAAATGCTTATCGAGGCCCATAGCCATCTTCCTGAAGATAAGAAATCTCCTCTTCTCTTTGTTCCTATCAGTATTGCTCATGAGTATGTTCCTGAGCAAAGGGCCTTGGCCAAAGAAATGATGGGTGGCAAGAAAGTTAAGGAGAGTACTGGACAACTTCTCAATCTTATTAAACTCGTGTCTTACCAATTTGGAAATGTTCACATCAATGTCGGTAAGCCGGTCGAAGCTAAGAAGCATGATGATCCAGAAATAAATAAGAAGAACTTGCAAGAGTTGGCCTTTAAATGTTTTAGAAGAGTAGGTAAGGAGATGGTTGTGACGCCAACTTCTCTTTTGGTCCTTGTTCTCTTAGATGAAGCACAGGGAGCTCTTAAGTGGTCTGATATTATTGCCAAGGCCAATGCCATTATTCAATTTTGTTTGAAATTTGAGATTCCTTTTGTCGATAGTCTCAATGTGAATAAAATAGAAGACACTCTTGGACGTGCCCTCGATATTTTGATTGGAAATGGAAAAGTTGAAGTCATCGGTAGACATGATAACTCAACGGTTTTCTATTCTATTAAGAAAGAGTGTCGTGCAGAATTACTCTTTTTTAAGAATACAATTTTACATCACTTCATGATTCCGTGGACGATTAACCTTGCTTGGATCAACCTCTTTAGTGGAAAGCTAAATAGTGTTGATGATTTCAAGACTTTCTTTGTTGAACAAAGAGATCAGCTCAAGCATGAGTTCTATCTTCCAACGGTAAAAGAGTACTTCACAAAGACGCTGAGAATTCTTTCAGATGCAGCAGACAGAGAAATCCACTCACTTGAAGAGTGTCTTGAATTATCTCACCAGGATCTTTATAAGATTGCTTCTAATTTAGGAATGTTTTCTAGAACCTTGAGCTATATTAATGAGTCATACTTTGTCTCGGCCCTAACTCTTAAGGCCTTTGAAAAAGAGGGGATTGAACTCTTTAAAAGAGATGATTTTATGACCAAATTTGAAGAAGTCTTTAACCGTGAAATTCAAGTTGCACGAGTGATCAGATTCCCAGAGAGTTACAATGTGGAGCTGACAAAGAATGCTATTAAGTATTTTACACAAAAGGGCTTTATTACTAATGAGAAAGGATCTTTTAGAATCACTGATCCCGAGGCCCTTAATCACTATATCCAAAAACTTGAAAGTGAGTTGATGGAGCAGTTAAAATTCAATTTAAGAATTGTATAGAGTTGTATAAGTGGTAGAGAGTTTATTAAAGAATCGCGAAAAGCAAATTAAGAAGGTCCTGATTTACACTTTGGGACTGAACCTCTTTGTGGCGATCATCAAGATTATTGCGGGTCAGAAATTTCACTATCTCTCACTCTCATCTTCTGGTTTAGAATCGCTCTTTGATGGCTCTTCTAATATCATTTCACTTTTAGCAATTACCTTCGCTTCCAGACCACGTGACGAAAAACACAATTACGGCCATCACAAGTTTGAGACTCTTGGAAGTCTCTTTATTGCAGCACTGCTTTTTAGTTCTGCACTGCAATTGGCCTTTGAATATAAGGAAGTTATCCTTGAAAAGAAGCTTGTCACTGGCCAGTTTGGACTCATTCCTGTCGTGACAATTATCCTTTCGATGATTGTGAGTTTCTTTGTTTCTTATTATGAAAGAAAAGAGGGGCAAAGATTAAATAGCTCATTACTTTTGGCCGATAGCTCCCACACTTTCGGTGATATGATTCTAAGTATCGGTGTTCTCTTTTCCATTATTTGCTCTAAGTTTGGTTGGTTCTGGCCTGATATTCTCATTGGGATGGGAATCATTCTTTATTTAATTTATATGGGAATCAATATTCTTCGTCAGAATCTCGATGACCTACTTGACGCTTCTCCAGAAATTGAGAAGGAAATTCTTAAAGAGATCGAGGCCTTGGAGTGTGTTCGAAATATTCACAAATTTAGGGCCCGAGGAAATACTAATTGGATGCAAGTTGACTTTCATATGTTACTTGATCCTAGACTTAGCCTTATCGAGGCCCATAAAATCTCCCATATCGCAGAAAGTATGCTAAAAGAGAGCCTTAAGGGGTATTGTCGTCACATTGATGTGACAATTCATGTCGAACCCTATGAAAAGGAACATGTTGATCCATGAAATTAGAATTAGTGAGTGGCGAAGGCCATAATATGAGACTTCTTAGTTATGGTCCGATTGATGATATTGCCCCGTGGCAAGATATTTCAATGGAAGTTCTCAAGGTGATGGAAAATTCACCAAAGTGTCAGCTAATGAGTCGTGATCTCTTTCTCTTATTCGATGAGAGTGAAAATAAGTATCATGTTGCTCGATCATTTACAGGTAATGTGACTCATTTAGATACTCCCTTTCATGTTATTGATACAGTGAGAGACACGCTTTACTCATTGCCAATAGAGTTAGAGACTCTATATAATAATCAGAAATTATTGAGCCAGGTCAAAGAATTTAAGGCCGCTTTGAGTGAAAAATCTCATAAGGCTCATAAGATATTGATTAAATTGACTCCTAGTCACTCGACTTTAGAAGTTCGAATGGAGAATTATTTGCCTTTTGAGTGAGAGATTGGAATAATTTTGAGACAATAATAATTAAATATTACTTTTATTAGTTATAAGTTTTTGATAATACAGAGTGTATTACAAACAATTCCGGAGGTGGATTATTAGAGACAGAAGAGGAAAGGGGCCTAGAGATAGAGGGCCACGTATCAATGACCAGATTCGTATTCAAGAATGTAGGCTATTAAGCGATACAGAGCAATACGGGATCGTTAGCATTGATAGAGCTAGAGAGATCGCAGCAGATCTAGGAATGGACCTAGTAGAAGTATCTCCGACGGCGAAACCACCTGTTGTTAAAGTAATTGACTATGGAAAATTTAAGTATGAGCAACAGAAAAAGGCCAATGAGCAAAAGAAGAAGCAGGCCAAGGTTGCACTTAAAGAAGTTCAATTAAGACCAAATATCGAGCAGCATGATCTTGAGACTAAGCTTAAGAGAGCTCACAAGTTTATTGAGCAAGGTGATAAGGTTAAATTTGTTATGCAATTTAGAGGTCGTGAAATGGCCTATAGAGAAGCTGGTAAAGAGAAATTTGACGTTATTATTGCCGGTGTTTGTGAAGAAGCAGGCGCTCAAGTTGAGAGTCCTTCTAAAGTAATGGGTAATAGAATCATTTCTATCATTGCTCCAAATAAGAAAAAATAATTTACATCGATATTATTTAGCCCCATATCGGGGCTAAATATCTAAAAATCCTATATTTTTTTCCAAGCGCAGCATATTTTTTCTTTTCAAAGTTCCAAATAATTGGTACTTATATGCACTTGTGAAATTATTTTGTTTTTGAATTAACTACAATCACATTTTTTTTAGGAGTTATTCATGCCAAAAATGAAGACGAGAAGAGCAGCTGCAAAGAGATTTAAGGCTGTAGGAAACGGGAAGTTCAAAAGAAAAAGAGCTAACCTAAGACACATTCTTGAGAAAAAGCCAACTGATGCTAAGAAGAGAGCAGGTAAAACTGACTACGTAAACGAAGCTGACGTTGCTAGAGTAAGAAGAATGCTTCCTTACGCAGCTAAAATGTAAGCCTTTGAGCTACATCTAAGCTAAGTAAAAGAGTTTGATCAACTCTTTAAACATGATCAAAAAATTGTTTATTTAACCTGATTCTTGGGTCTGAAAGTGAGTAAAATCCCCCAAGCGTCAAAAAAACGGAGAAAGTTATGTCAAGAGTTAGAAGAGGTTTTAAGGCAAGACAAAGAAGAAACAAAGTCCTAAAACTAGCAAAAGGTTTTCACTTTTCTAGAAGGCAAAAATACTACCACGCAGCTGAAACTGTAAAGCGTGCTCTACACTACAGATACATTGGTAGAAGACTTCTTAAAAGAGATATGAGAAGACTTTGGATCACAAGAATTTCTGCAGCATCTAAGACGTTAGGAACTTCATACTCAAAATTCATGGGTCAACTGAAGAAGAATAACATCGAGATCAACAGAAAAATGCTTTCTGAAATTGCAGCAAGAGATTTCGAAGGATTCAAAGCTATTTACGAAGCTACAAAGTAATTTCAAACAAAAAAATTCAAAAACGATAATTCCATAATGGCCCTCTTCTTGAAGAGGGCTTTTTTTTTAGGTGCCATGCACCTATCGTTTCGCACCTGCGAAACAAAAGGTGCATGGCACCTTACGAAAGGGGAGATGACACTATAGAATGATAGTAACTTAACAAAGGTATGGTCATGAAGGTTTTTGAAATGATGGTGGGGTTACACGTAAGTGATGACCAGAGTTATGCAGAATATAGAAAGGGGATGATCCCGATACTGGAAGATCATG
>NZ_AUNJ01000494.1 GCF_000447775.1 Bacteriovorax sp. DB6_IX | reverse complement strand
TACAATCCTTTCCTAAGAAAGCACACTGTTCATAAAGAAATCAAGTAATTCGATTTTTTATATAGCATTTAAAAAGCCTCCTTTTTGGGAGGCTTTTTTTATGCCCTTGCACCCCAAAAACTTACTGTTTCTAGTAGGTTACGCCGAAAATATCTCTCAAGATAGACGTTCAATTTTCCGATATATAATAGAGTAAGATGAGTGAAGTTCGTTAGGAGAC
>NZ_AUNJ01000493.1 GCF_000447775.1 Bacteriovorax sp. DB6_IX | reverse complement strand
GAAAATAACTCTATACATATTTTTAATCTCCATTTCAAAAGAAAGGAATCATGATGGGATTTATAAAATCACTCTTCATTCTTCTACTTATTCAATTTCATTTTACGGGTTTTGCCGAGCAAACCAATGTATATGAAATTAACAGAATACTCAAATTTAATATTGATTCGACAATCAATCCGGCCACTTTAGACTACTTAAAGCATAATATTGAGAAGTTCCCTCAGGCCGATGCTTATTTCATTCAAATGAATACTCCTGGCGGATTACTCTCAACAACGAAAGAGATCATGATCCAGCTCTCAAGCTCTAAGAAGCCAACAATTATCTGGGTTGGACCTGCTGGTTCATCGGCAACCAGTGCTGGGGCCATTATCGCTTCAAGCTCCCACCTCCTCTTTATGGCCGAGGGAACTAATATCGGAGCAGCAACTCCGATCTCGAGCACAGGAGATCTTAAAAAGAATTCTGATCTTCGTTCTAAGGCCATTAATGACATCAAGGCCCTGGTAAGATCTCAGGCCCAACTCCATGGCAAGAAGGCCAAGCCTTTTGAGAAAATGATTGAAGAAGCTGCAAGTTATACGGCCAGCGAGGCCCTTAAGGCCCAGGCCATTGATGGACTGGCCCAAAGCTACGAGGATGTTTTAAAATCAGCACACAAACGCCAAGTCAGACTTGGAGATAAGAAAGTTGAACTTTCATTTAATTCAAATATTCAAGTGACTGATGCCAAAATGGATCTCGGTCAAAGACTCTTAAATATTTTAAGCTCACCTAATCTCGCCTATATCCTCTTCCTAGTTGGAGCGGCACTAATCTATCTTGAGTTTCAGGCCCCTGGTGGTTTTATAGCTGGAGCAATTGGAACAGTCTGCTTAGTATTGGCATCAATAGGCTTTGAAGTGCTACCACTCAATCTCGGCGCTCTGGCCCTTATCTGCTTAGGCTTTGTGTTGTTTATTTTAGAGATATATATCACCAGCTTTGGCATACTCTCCCTCGCAGCGACCGGAGCACTCGTGGCAGGCTCTCTCTTTCTCTTTAGAACTGATGATAGTTATTTGAGTGTCTCATTCTCTGTAATTATGTCAGTTGTTGCAGCGATTGTGACTTTCATAGGAATCGTATTCTATATTTATATGAAGAGCCGTAAGAAGATAGGCCAACATAAATTTAATGATGACAACCTACAGATAGGAACGGTTATCGAAGTAAAAGAACAAGGTAAGTATATGATTAAATCACACGGGGAAATTTGGCGTGCGACAAGTCAACAAAGTCTTGTTCTAGGAGACAAAGTCCAAGTTCTATGTAAGAATAGAGACCTCACTTTAGAAATAAAAAAAATTGAAGGATAGTTTATGTCAAAGAGAACACTTTCACAGGTATTATCAATAGCTTTCGCCCTCTCAAAAGCTGAAGAGGTAGGAATCAATGAAATTAAGTGGCTTAGAAATGAAGTTAAAAGATGGGCCCACAACCTCATCTCTTTTTAGGTAGGTAAAGTAGTTAGCGACCTTCTTTTTTATTGAGTTTTTATAGAGACGACACATCAACAAAAAATGAGGGAGAGAGGGCGAAAGCCGCTAACTCATGTAACTATCTTAGCTGACAAGAGGAGCGCTTACATCTGTTAGGGGTCAACTCATTGTCAATTTTGTGTCAAATTCAACTTTTCTAATGATTCCAAGGAGTAGGAATGAATTTTTTAGGACCTTTTTTACCATTTGTCGTTATCATTTTAATTCTCTTATTCAATTCCATCAAAATTCTTGCGGAATATGAAAGAGGTGTTATTTTCTTTCTCGGCCGTTTAACTGGCGTACGTGGACCAGGACTTATCTTTTTAATCCCAGGGCTTGAGAAGATGCAAAAAGTCGATCTCAGAACAGTCACAATGGATATCCCATCACAGGATATTATCTCGAAGGACAACGTAACTTTAAAAGTTAATGGTGTTGTTTATTTTAGAGTTGAAGACCCTGAAAAATCGATTATTGCTGTAGAGAATTTTCTTCAGGCCACAGCTCAAATTGCTCAAACGACTTTAAGATCAGTTATTGGACAATTTGAACTCGATGAAATCCTTTCTAAAAGAGAGAATATTAACTTAAAACTTCAGGCCATTCTCGATGAACAAACTGAACCATGGGGAATCAAAGTTTCCACTGTTGAAGTTAAGGCCATTGATCTTCCAATTGAAATGCAAAGGGCCATGGCCAAACAAGCAGAAGCAGAAAGAGACAAGAGAGCAAAAGTTATCTCTGCCCAAGGTGAACTTGAGGCCTCAATAAAACTTGCTGAAGCGGCAGAAATTCTTGGTAAACAAAAAGATGCTATTGTTCTAAGGTACTTAGATACCATGAAAGAGATCTCATCTGGAGAGGGAAAATCGACAACTTTCTTTCCATTACCAGTAGATTTCTTAAATAAGGTGATGAGTGATAAAATAGGCTCATGATCACAAAGAAACTAATTCCATTTTCAAGAAAGGAGTATCCTTTTGAGTTCAACTCAACAGTCTCCTTTCTTGAGAACTGTATTAAAATCGATTATATCATCACGGGAGATATCTCCTCTATTGTCATTGAAAAATGTAATGCAACACCTCAAAGACTCATCGGACTTTGGAAGAAGACCTGCTTTGAATTCTTCTTAAGAAGCGGCAAATACAAAGAGTATATGGAGTTTAACTTCTCCTCTTCTCTGAACTGGAATTGCTTTAACTTTAACTCAGAGACAAAAGATCTCACTGAGTGGAATATTATCAATACACCAAAAGTTAAGATCGTCAAAACAGAAGACAGAATTGAGATGAATGTTATCATCGAAAAAGTAAATCTCGCCCTGGCCCACCAAGACTTTAAGAAATCTGAGTATTCAACAACTGCGGTACTTTTAATTGAAAATGAAAAAGGTGATATTATCGAGACGTTTTGGGCAATAAAGCATGCTGATATGAAGCCTAACTTTCACCATCCGGAAAGTTATCAGCGCTGCATAGATAAGTCTTAGCAGCGCTAGAATTGATCTTATAGGCAGAGGATATCGAAGTTATCTGCCAGCTTAATTTTAAATTTATCTAAGAGATTATTGTACTGAACCTGAATGTCAAAGTTCTGCTCAACATACTCAGAAATATCAGTGTTAAAAGTTCTTAGTGTTACTGTAAACTCAGGGGCCTCAGTTCCGATATAACCCAGAGATGACTCCTTAGCTGTAATAAGAATCACAGGAGGAAGCTCGAAGTCCTTTTGAGAAGTTACACACTTGTCCTTATAGCTACTCACAATATGCTCTCTTACTTGTTCGTTAAAAAGCTCATTTTCAAGAAGCTTTCCACTCCATCCAGTGTTGGCAAAAACCGCTGAAGTCATTAGTAAAAGTGTCACAGTTTTAAGAAAATTCATCATGCTATGCTCTCTCAATTGTCAGTAATAAAGGGCAATTCCCTTATTTATTAGGTAGTGAGCATAATACTTATCCGAGCTATTTATTCAACTTTATGCTGACGACCTTTTCCTTTTTACATTCACAGAAAATGTGAATTTTCCCTAAATAATCTCAAAAGCTGTTCCGATCAGGTAAGTAATGAAAATCAAAGAGATTGATATATTCAAATATAAGGATTACAGAAAGCTGTTAAATGATGTTTTTGAGCATCAGAAGGCCACAAAACGTAATTACACCTATGGTAAATGGGCCGAAC
>NZ_AUNJ01000492.1 GCF_000447775.1 Bacteriovorax sp. DB6_IX | reverse complement strand
TCTACTCCTCTTTCGGAAAGATATTTAGCTATAACTGAAAAACATGAATCTACATCCTTCAGTTCTTCATCAGTAAAAGTTATCGTTGATATACCAAACTTAGAGAAGTATTCATTTCTTTTACCCATTTCTTTAGACCATTTTTTAGATAAGTCTTCATTAATATCTATCTTTTTTACATCTCTGATCCTATCTACAACCATATGCGTTGATGACGGACTTATCTCGAAACCCACGAGTTTATTCGTATATGGATTAAGTATTGTGTAATCAAGTCTATATTTGTGTTTAGCTTCTTTTCCTGCGTACCTCAACTCTGGGATTAAAAATGGCTCTTCATATGAATTGTCTGAATTTTTCAAATAATCTATATAACGATCTGCTATAGCTTTTTCATACTGCGAATTAGAAACTCTTTTTAAAACACTTCTATAAAATTGAACAAAATCCTTTGATGATTGAAATTTCATTGGTTCATCAGAATCCGGATCAATTAGCCCTGTATTCATAACATGCCTAATTGTCCAGAAATTGAAATCTGATCGTCTCATTTCAGATTTGTCGTTTACCCAGTCATCATTTCTCATTTCAGGAGAAATGAGTAATCCCCACACTAAATTTCCACTTCCAAACCAAATTGTCCAAAGAGATTCATCAGGTTTATGCCTTACTCTTTCTTTAAAATTTCGATAAAAATTACGGGTAAGAAATAATATTAGGTACTCTTTTAAGAGATGATCTTGGAGGGCATGCATTAAGAAATATTCACGATTAACCCTATTATAGGGAGCTTTGGGCTTTAGTCGTCCTAGAACAGCTTTTTCTCGTACACTTTTACCTAAACCGTCAATCCACATACTAATGAAATCATTGGGATCTAAAAAAACAGTGTTAACACTATCTACGTAAGTATTATTATTCGCTCCCATCATTGCATGAAATGAATGTATAGAACGAATACCTGTTATTTCTTCAAATCGAATTAATGCTTTATCTTGTAACAACTTCAAACGAGCTGTAAGTAACTGCTCTTTTTCTTCTAAAAATTTTTTATTGATACTTACTACGTCCATAATTACCTATTTCGTTATAACGCCGCGTTAAGGGGTGCAGGCACGCAATACAAAAGCTACCGCATAGTGCCGTAACCACCGAACTCA
>NZ_AUNJ01000491.1 GCF_000447775.1 Bacteriovorax sp. DB6_IX | reverse complement strand
ACACTAAATACGAAGTGGAAAAATAATATTTCTCCCAACCTCAAGCTTTCAAAATCAAGCTCCGCAAGTAATAATAGCTGACTAGACATAGAAAAAGCCTGAAGAATGAGGCAAAGATAAATTAGTGAGACAGCATTTATTGTTCTCATAATACACCTATCTAAGAAATGAGAGCGCTATATTGGTGAGATAAGACTCTCTTATCGAGTTTGCTAAATCAAAGTGTTCAATGGCTTTGTCTTTATCGTTTAGCTTCATATAATTTGCTCCAATATTATGGAGCGCCCTTCTTTTTTGTTCATTGTCAGAAGTGCTTGCGATGATGTTCTTTAGGTATAAGATCGCTTTTTCATGCTCTCCATTGTCATACATTCCAACATCCTGATCCCCATTCTTGATTCCTAAATAGTAGCTAACAGAGGCATTCTTTTTTGATGAAAACAAATCATTAACAAGCTTTGTCGTGAAATACTCTGCTACAAACAATTCATGCTCTTTTTGTTCTTCAGTGTGTTGTCCGAGAATTTTGGTGTTTAGGCTTCTCGAAAGATTGTATTCTTTTTTGAAGAATATGTGTCCCGTAGTATTGTTAACGATGGTAAAGAATACTTTATATCTTAAGACCCTACAGTAGGTCTGTGAACCACATGTACCATCAAAGTGATCTGTTATCATGTGAGTTTTTAAAACATTAAACCTTTCTGTATTGAAACCATTTCCCCCTTTTAGTTTATTTTTATAAATATCACTGGTACTTTCAAAGGCCCTAAGTGTGACATCTTTTTGCCTAAGTAGACCAGACTCAAGCTTTTCAAAGAAGTATGATGGGACAGTATTGTTGCTTCTATCCACCTGAATCTTCACCGCCTGACCTGGTTTAAAGATTGGTGCCAATTCAATCACATGACGTCTAGTCACATATGTCTGAGCGCATCCTTGTAAAAAAAATAATACTGACAATGTCACTAGTCCGATAATTTTGTTTCTCATATTACTCCTCTCTTGTATTAATTTTTGTATATATTCCTTTTTGATAGCCTTGATTAAATAGTTCTGAGTCGTCATCGGTAACACGATCAAGCTCAAGCTTTTCTTCACCTGTTATATCGTTAAAATAGGGCGGATAGAAAAGTTTTTCCGTGTGTATCTCAGTAGAGTCTGAGGGCGAGTGATTCCACTCATATCCCTCTGGTGGTGACACTTGTTTGATAATGTCCTCTTCAACTATTGTCTGGGAACTGCATACAGCTTCCTTGGAGTTAGTATCGGAGCGTGCACTACTGGTTGAAATATCAAATATCTTCTTAACTTAGAAAAACTATCCTCTAGAGTAAATATTTTTCCTTAACCCATCAACAACTCAATTCTAGTGTAAAATAACAGCTAAGAATAGGGTAGTTAATACTTCGTGGTTCGTACAAATAGGTTGCTAATTCATCCTATCCTTGACACTGTAGGGGCTTTTTTTATTCTGCACACTTTCATGACCAATAAAGAAATCTTGATTAAAGAAATTCTCTGATTAAGCAGACAAGTATTTGTATTGTTTAAGTATTCGAGGGAATTTTGGTCAATAGAATCATCTTTTACAGTTGGGCATACATACAGCCATTAATTGGCTTTATTGTAGGTATGTTTTTAAATGAGGTCTCTCCCGGAAAAGATATATATCTCAAAACTGGACTCTGGAGTCATATTGTATTTACGATCTTAACAACAGTTATTCTCATAACCGAGAAGCCTGACGTTTTCAAAAATCACCGACTCAACGAAATTGACTATATTCTTTACCTAATCATCTCTAGCATGGTGGCATTTTTCACAACTATTCTATGGTTCTTAACAATACCTCTTTATTTCTTATATCTCGGAATAATATCTCTTCTTTTCTACACGAAGAATGAGCCTACAATCAAAGAGCAAGGTAGCCTACAGTCAAATACACCAATACCTACTGAAGAAAAGAGCAATGTTAAAGCCGTCAGCAGAACTAAAAAAAAACTAAAGCGAAACATCAACTACCCACGACTTATAGGGGTTCTTGGAGTCCTTTCAATTCTATATTACATTTTCATCCTTCCAGATTACTATATTACTGAACTAAAAAAAATTGATAGTGGCATGTATTTCAACGGAGAAGTTTATCCACCTTTAGGAACAGAATACACAACTAAGAAGCCATTGTATGCTATTGATAATATGCCCCTAACAGAGGAAGTCTCAGATTATATTAGGAGTAATTCTTACACAAGAACTAAAGGTGATTCCCTACTAAGAGAACTAAGAAACTCATGTTCAGGATGTCTTCGTTACGATCGTATCATTACGCCAATACGAATCTCTTATGTCCCTGCCGGAACAAAGCTAATCATTAAAGACTATTTTGCTTACAACCACCGAGGACTTGCTAGAGTCTTCAACTCTGCAAGTGTAACAACTGTTCTTGAAGATCAAAACGGGAAAACATACGAAATTTCTCCTCTTGGGATTAAGCTACGAATAAATGCCGGAATAAGCAGAGATGAGGAAGATATTGTTAAACTACAGAACAAATCAATAACGATAAAAGGCTGTACCGAAATGTGGTCTGAAATCAAACACTTTTCAAAAGCACTAAAACTCACAGACGCTGAAGCCACCCTCACGAAGATTCCAAATGAGGATTGTGGAACACTTAAGTTTTTAGACAAGTCTGCTCAAAACACTTTCCTGTACTATAGGGATGAATTGTTCAGAAGAGACTTCAAGCTAGAAGTTATTGTGAACTAATCCTTACTCCACTCTCAATCTCCAACTTCTTCTAACTTAGAAAAACTATCATCCAAAATGAATATTTTTCCTTAACCCATCAACAAATCAATTTTAAATTAAAATAACATCTAAGAATAGGGTAGTTAGTACTTAGTGGTATGTTTAAAAAGGGTGCTAATTCATCCTATCCTTTTTGAAATGTGCGAGAAAAAGCGTGCAAACTAAAGTGTAGATAATAAAAAAGCCAGACTAGGTCTGGCTTCTTTATAAACTTGGTACTCCCAAGGGGATTCGAACCCCTGTTACCGCCGTGAAAAGGCGGTGTCCTAGACCAGGCTAGACGATGGGAGCGTATCTTTAATTCCTGGATTTTTACCTAGCAGAAGAAGAAAAATGGTGATCTCGCTGTGACTCGAACACAGGACCCTCTCCTTAAAAGGGAGATGCTCTAACCAACTGAGCTACGAGACCGTTTTGTTTTTTGCTGTCATCTGTTTTGGTGAAATTGAATTTAATGGAATCAGGCTGTGAAGTCAATACTATTTTTGAAAAAAAATGAAAAAAGTACACTTTTTTATATATCCAAAAAGTCTTGTTTAGAAAGACTAAATTTTTCAAGCTCTCTTGTCACGATGCGTACTTTCAACTATTTTAGGCGAACTTTATATATAGAGGTTATTTTGCAAAATACTAATGATACTCAATTAGACACATCTAAAAAGAAAGTTGCGTTTCACACGCTTGGATGTCGTTTGAACTTTTCGGAGACGGGAACTATCTCACAAGGTTTTGTGGATAGGGGTTATGACGTTGTTGAGTTTGGCGATCAAGCAGATGTAACTTTTATCAATACTTGTACTGTGACTGACGGTGCAGATTCAACTTGTCGTAATTTGATTCGTAAGGCCCACAGAGCTTCTCCTGAGGGGAAAATTGTCGTAGCTGGTTGCTATGCTCAAATGGATGCTCCAAAAATTGCGAAGATGACTGGGGTAGACCTCGTTCTTGGGACAAGTGAGAAGTATAAAGTTTTTGAATACCTAGAAGAAGATGAGGTTGATTCAATCCATATTGATAAGACAGCTGACTTCTATGGAGCTTCGACATCTTCTGTTGAAGGACATACTCGTGCATTTTTAAAAATTCAGGATGGATGTAATTATGTTTGCTCATTCTGTATTATTCCTTTTGCTAGAGGGAGATCAAAAGCTCTTTCTATTGATAAGGCCCTTCAAGAGGCCAAGAAAGTTCTTGCTGATGGATTTAAAGAAATCGTACTGACAGGTGTAAATATTGGTGAGTATGAATCAACAAGTGGTGAGAAGCTTTCTGACCTAGTTAGAGAACTTTTAAAGCTTGATGGACTGGAGAGGCTAAGACTTTCTAGTGTTGAGCCAAATACGATCACAGATGAGCTTCTAGAGGTTATGAAGAGTTCACCAAAGTTTCTTGATCACTTCCATATTCCTCTTCAAAGTGGGAACGACGATATTCTTACTTCAATGAGAAGAAAGTATCGAGTAGAAGATTACAAGAGAATTATTAATAAGATCATTACAGCTTTTCCTAATGCGGGAATTGGGGCCGATGTTATTTGTGGATACCCTGGTGAGACTGATGAGCAATTCCAGGACACATTTGACCTAATGAAAGAGCTTCCACTAACTCACTTTCACGTTTTCCCATATTCTAAGAGAAAGAATACGACGGCAGCGAAAGTTGATAATCATATTCAACACCCTGTGAAGAAGAGTCGTGTTAATACTTTAAGAATGCTTGGGGAGTCTAAGCTGAGAATGTTTGGTGAAGATCAGATAGGAACTCAAAGTGAAGTGCTCTTTGAAAGAAAGAATAAGGCCGGACTTTGGGAAGGTTATACGACAAACTTTGTGAGAGTTTATGTAAGCTCTGATGAAGATCTTAAAAACCAGATTCGCTCTGTCTACTTAGATAGAAGTGAAGAAGGAAAAGTCATTGGACAACTATTAAGTTAGAAATAAATAAGGCCTCGATAGAGGCCTTTTTTTTATTCAAAATAAATGAATAAACTATTATCGTCTTCGCAGTATTGTTGAATATAGCTTCCTTCTACTTCAGGCGCAGAGAAAATAATCTGACGACAGAATTTGCCATCAATTTCCACAATCTCAACTTCCTCATTGAAGTATCTTTCACAACCATTCTTAGCGTGAGGAAAATCTGGTCTTCCACTATAGACTGATCTGTCTACAAGTCCTGGTTGGCCACGAACATCTGGTCTTAAATGTGGATGACCTTTTTTCATTGTTTGAATTTCTTCTCTATTAAACTTCTCTGACATAAAGCCCACTTCTTGAAAGCGTGAACCACCATGGCAGATCTCTTCTTGATACTTAATCTTTTGCTTTTGAAATTCTTTGGCGCAGTTAAGAGGTTCTTTCTTACTTCTTTTTGATTTACCTGTAAGCTTTTTCTTTAGCTCCATGTGAAGCAGTACTTTCTGGGTTGGAGACATATTCTCAAACCAGTTAGCGTTGGCATTGGTGACAATGGCCATTGATAAAATCAGTGATGTAAGTAATAAGAAATTTTTCATAATCCTCTCCCTGGTTTTTATATTGCGAGAATTATGCCAAAAAAGTATCGTGATTTTAGCTGGTTAGAGATCGTGTTCTGTAAAAAAAATTGACACTGAACTGACAATTGTTAACAAACTCCTAACTCTTCAATGACCAACTTAACAATTTAATTGGCTAATCTAGTTTTCGTACTAAGCAATTGAGCTTAGGCGAGGAGACAGAAGATGCGTATGAAGATGATTAAGCCAATTTTGATGACATCACTACTTATTTGCTGGAACAGCTTATGCTAAGTCGGGGAATAAGAAGATTAAAAAGAGTAATAAGTGTAAGACCCTGAAAGGGTGCACAAATGTTGCTAGTCGTATTCTAGGACAGAACTACTTCTTTTCTAAGGATTTAAAAGGTGAGGTCGTTTTAACTAAGGACTTAACTCTTAATAAAGATAACGCTGAAAACCTCTATACTGAGTTTTTAAATATACATGGTTACACACGAGTTGAAGTGGGTGAGAAGACTTTTAAAATTTTACCTGCAAGAGATATTAGATACACACCAACGAAGATGATTCGTTACACGGCTAGCGAGCCAAATGCTATCCCAGCCCTTTCTGACTATTATATGGTCACCTTTAAATTAAAACATCCTGACAATGCGAGAAGTATCTCTCGCGCCTTTAGACCGTTCATGTCTCGCTACGGTAGAATTATCGATGCGAGTAGAGCCGGATCCCTGATTATTCAAGACACTGGGAAGAACTTAAGAAGACTCGCTAGCCTTATTGAAGAAGTCGACAAACCCATTACTGATGATATGCGTGAGCAAAGAGAAATAGAAGCGAAACGTAGGCACGAAATTGAGCTAGCGAAAGCCAGTAGTTGTAGCTCAAAAGGAGGTCATAACCATCGAGAAAATAAGCGAAAGTAGATTTTTGACAAAAGTTTAGTGAGAAGTGAGGCGATAATGTATATATTAAAATTTCAAGGGGATTAGTTTTGAGATTAATTATCGCTTCATTTCTCACAGTTTTAACATTAAATACCTTTGCCTTTGAGGCAGGATCTAAGGATGTTGATAAAATGGTCGATGCCTTAGTGAAGACAGGTATGATTCAAGCAGATAAAGCCGAGATGGTTAGAAAGCAAATGAAGAGCATGACTGCTGAAGACTGGAAGAAAGCAAACGAGATGGCCAAGAAATTCCAGGCCAATCCCGAGTTACTTAAAAACGCCGCTAAGAAATAATTTTAAATTTTGAACTCAGCCATTGTCTGAGTTGATCGTAGTTGAGGGCTCCACTTATGGAGTCAACAATTTTCGAATCTTTAATGAGAACAGTATTCGGTATTCCTCTAATTCCAAGTCTTGAAGCAAGTTCGACTTCTGTTTCTGTATTTACTTTTAGAAACTGAACTCTATCTCCAAATTCCTTAGATACCATTTGAAAAGTCGGTCCATATTGCTGACATGGTCCACACCACGAAGCCCAGAAATCAACAAGAATATAGTCATTTGAATTTCTTAAAATTTTATCGAAAGCTTCTGTTGGAACTTCCTGTACAAAGTCATGTAATTGAATTTGACCTTGGCATTTTCCACAGAGGGGAGTTTTCTCTTTTACTTTTTCAAAAGGCACTCGATTAAGTGCGGAACATGAATGACAATAACAAAGCATAGTCTCTCCAAAATTAAAGTTGCACAAGATTATAACTTTGTTTTAGTGAATATAAAAGTAAAGGCCCTCGTCTTGAGGGCCAGTACTTTGAGAGAGATCTTTAACCATCTGTCTGCGAAGAATCTGATATAGTTGGTGGTTCGGTTCTTATGTCTGAAGTCTTATCCATACCACCACACGCATGTGCAGAGACAGTTAGGAAGATTGTGACAATTAAAGCTAGTATCTTCATGATAAGCTCCTTGCCATTATTATAGCGCTTAATTGAATTTGAACGGGTTTTATTTGAAAAACATGGGCCAGTGTTTGGCCCATGTCTATAGTCGATTAATTATTGAAGTAATCTTTTAAGAAGGTGATTTCACTTCTCTCTGGACCATAAGCAATGATCCCAACTGGAATACCAATTTCTTCTTCGATAAAAGAGATATACTCTTTTAACTCTGGAGATTGTTCACCTTTAAAGTCATCAGCAAATGGCTTCATATCTTTGTAAACAGGCTCAACTTTTGAAAGGTCAATTCCTGGATATGAACAATCTAGTTCACGACCTTCATACTTGTATCCTGTACAAACCTTTAGTTCATCCATACCGCTTAGAACATCAAGTTTTGTGAGAGCAATACTTGTGAGGTTTGATGATTTAACAGCATACTTAAGAAGAGGGATATCTAGCCATCCACATCTTCTCTTTCTTCCTGTTGTTGCACCGAATTCACCACCCTTTGTTTGGATAAATTCACCTACATCATTGAAAAGCTCTGTTGGGAAAGGCCCTTCACCAACTCTTGTTGTATAAGCTTTTGTGATACCAAGAACTTCTTCAATCATTCCTCCTGGAAGTCCAGCTCCAGTGAAAACACCTCCAACTGAAGTATTAGAAGAAGTTACAAATGGATAAGATCCGTAATCGATATCGAGGAGAACACCTTGTGCTCCTTCAAAAAGGATCTTCTTGTTTTCTTGGCGACACTGATCAAGATAACTAAATGTATCGCAAACAAACGGAGCGACACTCTTTCCAAGTTCGAAGAGCCTCTTGGCTTCTTCTTCTGCAGAAGGGTAGTCACAGTTGTAAAGATTTTTGAAAAGTGATTCTTTTTCAATGAGATTTGATTTTAGTTTTTCAAGAAGTAGATCGTAATCTAGTAGGTCTTTAAGTTTGATACCTTTACGACTGATTTTATCTTCGTAAGCAGGTCCAATACCTTTTCCAGTTGTTCCAATTTTAACTGGTCCCTTAGCTTCTCTTTGGCCATCGAGTAGTTTGTTATAGAAAGTGATGACAGAACAGTTTCCAGAGATTCTTAATCTCTCTGGAGTTACATTGATTCCTGATTTTTCTACAGTTGCTAATTCAGTGTTGAAGGCCTCTGGGTCAAAAACAACCCCGTGACCAACGACTGACGTGCAGTGATCATGTAGAATTCCTGATGGAATTAGGTGGAGAACAATTTTCTTGTCTCCTACAATGATAGTGTGTCCTGCATTGTTACCACCTTGATAACGAACAACGACGTCACATTTTAATCCAAGAAGGTCAGTGATTTTTCCCTTACCTTCATCCCCCCATTGTGAACCAATAATGGCCAGTGATTTCATTACGCTCTTACCTCGTTTAGAAGATTATTATTTAAAAAGAATTCTCTTAATTGATGAACGGCCATTTCTCCTACTCTTAGTTGTGCTTCTTCAGTAGCAGCACCTAGGTGTGGAGTAAGAACGATATTATCTAGCTCTCTTAATTTACTATCGGCTTCAAGTGGCTCTGTTGCAAAAACATCAAAACCTGCACCTCTAATTTTTCCTTCTTTTAAAGCTTCATAAACTGCATCCTCATCTGCAATACCACCTCTTGCAGCATTGATAAGAATAGCGTGTGGTTGCATTTTTGAGATCATCTCTTTTGAAACGAGTCCCTTTGTTGCATCCATTAATGGAGTGTGGATTGTTATAATGTCACACTCAGAGAAGATTTGTTCAACAGTCTCTGCTTTTTTACAGTAAGGCATATCACTTGATTCGCAGAATGGGTCGAAGAAAAGAACTTCTGGTTCAAAACCAGCAAGTCTCTTAGCTACTATTTTTCCAATTTGTCCGAATCCAACGATTCCAACTTTCTTATTGGCCAGTTCATTTCCTGTGAATTTAGATTTATCCCATCCTCCACTTTTCATTGTCGCACTTGCCGCAGCTGTCTTTCTTAGAACAGTCATCATTAAGGCAATGGCATGTTCTGCAGCAGAGTTATTATTTGCACCAGGTGTATTAGAAACTTTGACATCTCTATTTTGACATTCAACTTTATCAATATTGTCAGTCCCTGCACCTGCTCTAATAACGTATTTTAAATTTGGAGCGAGGTTTAGGTATTCTTCTTTAACTGATGTGGCTGATCTGATGACGAGTGCGTTGGCTTTAGGTAGTAATTCTTTGATTTGGTCTTGGCTTAGTTTTGGTTCTGGATGGACGTCGAATTCGGTTGTGCTTTGTAATGATTCGAAAATCGTCTTATCCATACCGTCACAAACTACGATAAATGGTTTCAAGGTGGGCCTCCCGTGTGATAAATTGACGTGAAGATTATATGATGAAGCAAAGGAACATGTAACGTGGAAAATGAGAGAATTAGGTCTTTTTTTGAAGGGGCTGAACGATTATTTATACGTCAGGTCAAAGAATGGGGTGAGATACTCATTGGGCTTGAAGGCAAGAATAAATATCAAGTATTGAATGACCACGGAGACCAAGTTGGTTTCATCCATGAGCAAGGCTCGGGGATAATGACATTTGTGAAGCGTGTTTTCTTACGCAACCATCGTCCACTCGAAGTTAATGTTTATAATAAGGCGGGAGAAGTTGTTTTACACCTCTCCCGTGGATTCTTCTTTTTCTTCTCTGATCTATATATTACAGACCCAACTACTGGAAAGCTCATTGGAAGTGTTCATGAGAAATTCTCATTCTTTAGAAAGAAGTATGAACTTTGCGACGAGAATGGAAGGGATTTCGCCTATATCGATTCTGGTTTCTTTAATTTCTTTAAATTCGATATCACGACAATTGAAGGGAGAAAACTTGGAAGTATTAAGAAGAAATGGGGGAATCTGCTCAAAGAATTCTTTACTGATGCAGATACCTTCGGTGTTGATATCTCCTCTGAGTTAACTCTTAAGGAGAAGTCATTAGTCTTTGCCACTGCGATTATCGTAGATTTCAATCACTTCGAAGATAATAGTAAAGAGATTGGTCTATTTGATTAAAAGACTCAGATAAAAATCGAATATTTTGCACTGCGTTGTTTTTGGTAACCTTGGACCTTAAACTAAGGTTTATGAGAAATATAAAAATAGCAGTCTGTATTCTGGCCACCCAGTTTATCGCGGCTTCCGCTAATTTGGAGAGACCGTTTGGGTATTTTGTTAGTCATAAGAAATTGATTAAGTCCTACGTCTGGAACTCTAAGCCGGCAGATGTCGAAGCCTTTGCTCGTTACATCCAAGATAATGGTAAGAATGTTTCAACGTCTGATACCCTCGATATTGCAGAAAGCGTTATTCGTTCGGCTTCTTGTTTTGAAGTTGAACCAAGAATCTTTCTGGGTCTAATTCGACTAGAGTCGGCCTATCAGATCAAGGCCGTCAGTCCTACCGGAGCAGTTGGTCTAACTCAATTTACTTCAATTGGCGCACGAGAGATCGCTGATCAGTTGGGGCAACGTGGTCCAGACTACGCTAATCCGAATAACACAAAGTACTTCAAAAGTGTGGTTAGAAATTGTGTTGATAAGAAATGGAAGAATATTTGGGATAGGGCAGGCTCGAGTTGGAAGAGTCAGAAGAAGCTCTTCTTAAGAGATATTAAGTTAGCGACGACATATGGAGCGATGCTCTTAAAGCTTTATTTGGCCAGGCACTACACCGAGGGCGATATAAAGCAAACTTACTTTAAAGCGCTTCGTGATTATAATGGAGAGCCAGGAGATCGTAAGATCTGGTACGCTAATAAGATTCTTGGGTATTACGAGGACCTTAGTAAGGATTAATTACAACAACCTTTTTGCAAGTGGAAGGCCTCTTGAAAGTGAGTCGTTAGATTCGTAAGGATTGATTCATCTAAACTAAGAGGCCTGTACTTGATACCTGTTAGCTCGAAAATTCTCTTTGAAATTCTATTGGACTCGGTTCCTTCGTGCTTATCTTGAAGAAAGACAACTTCACTTACTTTAGACGAGGCTAGAAGTTTTGCGCATTCGTGACATGGAAATAGTGTCACATAACAACGAGAGTTTGCTAGTGGTCTTGTCGAGTGGAGAATTGCATTGGCCTCGGCATGAACGACATAACCGTATTTTTGAAACTCGAGAGAAACAGACTTGTCTTTTCCCCATGGAAGTTTTTCTTCATCAATTCCTGCGACAAATCCGTTGTAACCAAAAGTGATCTGGTGGTTATTTTGATCAACAAATACACAACCTACCTTCGTCGCAGGGTCCTTGCTTTTAAAGCTTGCCATGATGGCCTGAAGCATGAAATATTCGTCCCAATTTACAGGCGATTGTGCTGGGACAAAATTAACTTGAGCTTCTTCTGATTGTGTCATGTCGTAATTCATGGGCTTAAGATAGGAAATTCGTGAGAAATTGGCAAAAGAAATTAACTTACATTCTAATTAGTTCCGTAATTATAGGGGCTTACATTTTCTTTTCAAGAATGGTCAAGAAGCAACCTGTAGCAGCTCATGAGCTGACTTCGAAAAAAGCAACTACCAAGCTTATGGCACATATGGGACAAATAGCTGATTCAAAAGAGACTAATATTCAAACTGAAGTACGAAAGCTACAAAATTGTCTTGAGCAAAAGCTTAAGCTCTCTGAAGTTGTTATGGAAGAAGTTTTAGCTAAGCTAAATAACGAGCGCCCTGCTTGGGAGAACCTTCACTTTAAAAAGAATTCTCAAATCTATCGATTGAGAGAGTTTAATGATGATGGACCAAATGGCGATATTAGGAAGTTGGTTCTCTATAAAGAAGACGCGGATAATTTTCCCCACATTGAAGAAGTTTTTGCTAAAGATCTTGTTGAGAAAAGAGCGCTGATTCTAAGAAATAGTGAACCGATACACAAAGAAGTGGCATATATCCTAGATCTCGAAGGACGTAATTTCTTTATTGAAGTGGTAAATTCTAAACTCAACCGTTTAGAAATTAATAATATCAACGCTTTAGAAACCTGTAAGTATTAATAAAATTTACTCATATTTTTACGAACTCATTCCGTTAAGATTTATAGTGCATAAATAGGAATGGGGAAAATTCATGAAAATTTGGAAGAGACTTTCTTTTAGAAAGAAAACCGCCTTGTCATTAGGACTGGTTTTTATTGTAATGTCAGCTTCACTTGGACTCAGTATCTTTGGGGCTAATAAAATCGCAAAAGATTATGATCAAGCAGTAACTGTTGAAATGGAACTTAGAGATAAGCTAAGGCAAGTCAACTCTGAGATGCTCATGGCCAGAAGGCATGAGAAGGACTTTCTTTTAAGAGGTGATGAGAAGTATATCAAAAGACATGCTAAAACGGTTTCGGAATTAGCTACGCTGGTTAAATCCTTAAAGGGGGTTTCTCCAAAACTTGTTTCTGATCAAGATGTCGAATCTCTATCAAAAGCTTTAAAAAAGTACGAGAAAGGCTTCGCTGATGTTGTTAAGACGATTGAACTTGAAGGCGATTCTAAGAGTGGTTTTCGTGGAGAGCTAAGAAGTATCGCCCACAATATTGAAAAACTTATAAAGAATCATAATCTTGGAGCGGTGGCGACAGTTGAACTTCTTATGTTAAGACGCCACGAAAAAGATTACTTACTTCGTAGAACTGAAAAATACCATAATAAGGTCAATAAGAGATTAGAGACTATTCAAAAACTCGTTATGTCTTTAACAACAGATGCAACTATTGTTACCTCTTTTGAAAAGGAGCTTCAAGCTTATAAGGCGAGTATGCAAAAAATTGTCGACAACGATAATAAACGTAAAGACGTTATTTCTGGTTTTAGATCAGATATTCATCGTATTGAAAAGATCACGAAATCTGATATTAAGAAGGTGACAGATGATATCAAGGTTCTTGTTACCGATTTAAATATTCTAAAAAATGCAATCGTGACAAGTATGTTCATTGCTGCTGCAATTGGTTTGACGACGCTAATTCTTGTTATTGCATTCTATTTTAATATCTCAAAAGTCATTAGTAACTTAACAAATAATCTTAAGCAAACTTCAGCGGAAACTACTGAAGGAAGTCATGAACTGAAAGAAACAGCAGATGGTTTATCTTCTTCAGTTTCTGAGCAATCGGCGGCTATTCTTGAAACAGTATCAACTCTTGATGAAATTCGAGAGATGATGAAGAAGAGTGTTGATAATGCCAAATTCTCTGAAGAGAAAGCACAACATAGTCACGGTGTTGCGACAGAGGGGAAACAAGCGGTTTCTCAGGTTGTGAGCGCAATTAATGAAATTAGCAGTTGTAATAATGATATTACAAATCAAATGGAGAAGACCTCTAATGAGCTGGAACAAATTGTTCAGGTGATTAAAGAGATTTCTGAGAAGACTAAGGTTATTAACGATATTGTTTTTCAAACGAAGCTTCTGTCATTTAATGCTTCTGTTGAGGCGGCAAGAGCTGGGGAGCACGGTAAAGGTTTTGCCGTTGTCGCTGAAGAAGTTGGAAACCTCGCTTCGATGTCTGGTAATGCTTCTAAGGAAATTGAGGAGCTTCTCTCAAATAGTGTCAATAGAGTTGAGGCGATCGTAACAGACTCTAAAACAGAAGTTGGAAAGCTTGTTGATATGGCCAAGAATAAAACTGAGTATGGAGTTGAAACAGCTCAAAAATGTGATGAAGTTCTCGATAGTGTTGTTTCCAATGTTGCTCAGGTTAAAGATCTTATGAGAGAAATTGCCGGAGCGGCAAGTGAGCAGGCCACTGGGGTTGAAAATATCTCTCAGGCCATGAATGAATTAGATGAGTCAACGCACTTAAATACTAATCTTGCTAATAATACAGCAGTAAACTCTGCGCAAATGGCGAAGCAAGCATCTGATTTAGATGAGATTGTAGATTCTCTCGAAATGATTATTGGGGGAATGAAAAATGGGCAAGCTGTATCGCAGGTTAAGCATGACAATGTTCTTTCAATGAAGAACAAGAGATCAGAGACGGCGGATGAGATGACTTCGCCTGAGAATAGTGCCACTGACTTTTCTGACTTTGATGACGGTGATGCAAAAATGGTCGTAGGAAGTTCTGTTCCTGATTTACCATCTAAAGACGATGAAAGATTTGAAGATGTCTAAATAAAAAGAAGGCCACGGAATGTGGCCTTTTCCTTTCTTGTCATAGGGTTTCTTGCAAGGCAAAATACTTCTATGTCTAATAAAAGAAGCTTTCTAATTTCTTCTCTAAAAATGGGAGTAGCTACCTTATCAAGTCGTGTGCTTGGATTTGGTAGAGAGATTTTACTCGCTCAAATTTTTGGGGCCTCTGGATTAACCGATGCCTTTCACGTGGCATTTCGTATTCCCAATATGCTGAGGGACCTCTTCGCTGAGGGGGCTTTTTCTTCAGCCTTTGTCCCTATTTTTACGCAAACTAAAGGGGAAGGGGATGAGAAGGCCAGAAAACTTCTATGGTCAATGTTTATTGTCCTTCTTGCACTTACTGGTGTGATTAGTTTGTTGATAATATTTTTTGCTCCCGAAGTTGTAGCCTTGATGACTAATGAGCTTTTCACGAAAGACAAAGAGCGATATGAGATCACTGTTCTTTTAACTAGGATCATGGCTCCATTTCTAAGCTTCGTCTCACTAGCCGCTCTTTTTATGGGAGTCCTAAATACTTATAAGATGTTCTTTGGCCCAGCAATGGCCCCGGCGACATTTAATGTCATTATGATATTAAGTATGATTTTCTTACCAAATTATTTGGAGAGCAGAGGGCTGCACCCAATCTCTTCTCTAGGTTTTGGTGTCTTTGTTGGCGGCTTAGTTCAAATGCTTATTCAAATCCCGATGTTAAAGAGCAAACAGCTTCTTCAATATGCTGGAGTAAAGTTACGCTCTCCAGAGGTAAAAGAAATTTTGAAGAGAATGAGTATCGGAACGATTGGTGTCGCGGCGACTCAGATCAATCTTCTGGTCACAACGTTTCTTGCAACAGGAACAGTAGTGGGAGCTGTTTCATGGTTACAATATGCCTTTAGGCTCTTTCAGTTTCCTGTGGGGATCCTCGGGGTTTCAATTGGAAATTCAAATCTTGTCCACTTCTCTGAATCGTGGAAGTCTGGAAGAAAGCAAGAGGCCATAAATGGTCTACAGACAAGTTATCTCACAAGTTTATTCACATTGATCCCAGCCCTGGCCCTTATTTATGCACTGGCAAAAGATTGTGTTGTTATTTCATTTGAGCGTGGAGCCTTTTCTGCTAAAGATACTGAAATGGTAATGGCCGCATTAAAAGCTTACTTAATAGGACTTCCTTTTTACGGTCTTTATAAGGTTTTTTCTCCAAGTTTTTATACTTTAGATCGTCCTAAAATCCCGGTGATCATTTCTTCTATTGCAGTCTTTGTGAATATTATTTTCTGCATTAGCTTAATTGATCAGTATGGTTTTCAAATATTGGCCTTTGGAACAAGTCTTTCAATGATCTTTATTATCTTAGTTCAGTCTGTTGTGCTGACAAAGGTTTTAGACCTAAGACTTAACTTCTTCTTTCCTTTGAGGTTTTTTAAAATTTCTATTGCTGGTGTGGTCTGTTTCTACGCAACCACTTGGGTGAGACTTGATCTATTTCAACCAAACTATGACACAGTGTGGTTAACTCTTGTGGCTTTTTCAACTTCGGCCCTCTTTGGTGGTTTGTCTTATTTAATTACCCTGTGTGTCATGGGGGATTATAAATTAGTGGCCAAGTTTTTTGGGCGTTTCTTAAAAAGAAAGTAAGTCTTTTCTTGCTAGTTGGAACGCAAATAGTTAAAATTTTAATGATTACTAGTTGGAGATCTATATGAGAACAAACTTTGAAACGCTTGAAACATTAGCGAGCTACTCTATTAATGGGCTTAAAGAGAATGGAGTCATCGAATTTGACGTAGCAAACAGAGAAAAACTTATTGAAGCAATGGCAACAGAATTTGGTGTATCTCTGGCAACAGATGAAGATATCAGAGATCAGGCCATTGAAGAAGTTGAAGATAAGATGGGGGTTGAGAACCTTCCTGAAGATGTTACTGAATCAGAAATGTTTAACCACGCAAGAAAAGAGATCATCAAATCTTTTAGTGGGGAAAATATTGGTGGTCTTTACTTAGTAGAGTCACTACATGAGATTGCAAATAGAATGACATCATTCCTACTAAACTGTGATCTTATCGATGATGTTTTTGGAAGTGATGAAGATATTCATGCATACTTTGTGTCAAATATCAGAGCTTTTAATCCGAAAAAGAATTAAGAAAAAGAATTATAAAGAATTATAAAGAAAATAATTCTCATAACAAAAGGCTCACCTAGTGAGCCTTTTTTATTTTCTGAACCTTAGAAATTGTTTGTTCGAAAAATGGTCCTTCTAATAGTCCATTTAAAATAGAGCTTCTACTCTCTAAGTAGAGGTGTCCTCCCTCTCCCTGAATAATAAAGGCATCATAATAGACTCTATGTTCTTGAGCTTCTGTTGCTGTTCCCTCAATTCTTAAGGCCTCAACCCCTTGCTCGTGAATATCAACTAAACTACTTGGTGCTTGAATGATTGAAGTATCTTCATCAAAAACGAGTTGTCTATTAACGGCCATCTTTTCAAATGTATCTTGGAGATCCCCTGGTGGGTTAGGGACCCAGTGAAAGTAAGCTCGCCAGTCATAGCGAGTATCAGTTCTTTCAAACTTGAGTAGGTTGTCTTCATCTTGAGTCATTGTCCACCATCTCGGGATGGTAAATGAGAAGCCATGGAACTCAAGAATTTTTCCTGTACTTAAGGCCTCGACCTTTTCGTTCTTAATAACAAAGGCCGCATAGGTTGCAAAAAAAAGACATAGGATAAGCAATATCCACCAAATTGTATTAGGCATGGGCCGAATTTAGCGTTTGGTTGTCATAAAGTAAATGAGTTAGGTCAGAAAAGCGTTCATTTTAAGATGTAATTTCAGCTAGTTAATGAAATTATAACTTTTTTGTTCAAGTTTTCATTAATCCTTGTCGATAAACTAGTGAGTTATAATGTAGTTGGAGACTAGAAATGAAAATGAAAAAGACACTAATGGCACTACTACTACCATCTCTGTTAGCGCAAACCGCAGCTCATGCTGATTGGACAGTTTGTGAAGAGATCGATGCAGCAGGGTACGAATCCGAAGCCTCGATGTGTATGAAGAGATACGTCAATGAAGAATATGGAAACGATGGTTTTTGTATTGAATGTCTTCCTGAAGCTCCAGAGAGAACTGCATGGGATAGTATTTCTGAGATCGCACAAGTGGCATTACCTTCATTAGCAATGTTTGGTTCTGCTTATGTTGGTGCAAAGTATGCATATAAAGGTCAAAAGGCTTGGGCCAATGCTTACGAGGGTGGGATTAGATCTTGTCACGGAGCAATTGGAGATTTTCAGGCCTACAACTTAGAACGTGGTGCTAATGCCATTCTTCCAAAAGAACAAACTTCTATGCTTGCTCAGTGTAACGGTTCCTCTATGGGGATGTATGCTGGAGGATTAGGTCTTACTGGTGGAATGTATGGTGGCGTTGGAATGAACCCATTTATTTCTGGTGGTTATACTGGAGGATTTCTAGGTGGAATGACTGGTCCATATTTTGGTGGTGGAGTCTCTGGCGGTATGTATCCAGGAATGGGTGGTATGTACGGTGGAGGTATGTACGGCGGTGGAATGTATCCAGGAATGGGTGGACAAATGGGAGTTGGTGGACAAATTAACATCAATAACCCTTGGGCCGCACTCGCTGGTGGAGCACTTGCTGGACTTCTTACTGGTGGTGGACTCTACGGAAATATCAATGTTGGAATGGGGGCCAATCCTTATGGAAACATGGGAATGGGACCATATGGAATGTACGGAAATATGGGGATGAACCCATATGGAGGTATGGGCCTTTATGGAAATATGGGAATGAATCCATACGGAATGATGGGAATGAATCCATATGGAAATATGGGAATGAATACTGGTTTTGGTCTTAATGCCTCAATCGGAAATCCTTATGGAATGATGGGAATGAATCCATATGGTATGGGAATGAATACTGGTTTTGGAATCAATGCTTCAATTGGAAACCCATATGGAATGATGGGGATGAACCCATACGGTATGGGAATGAATACAGGAATAGGACTTAACACAGGTATTGGAATTGGTATCAATACAGGTGTTGGAACAAATATGGGAATGGGACCTTGGGGTAACGGAAGTGGAAACTGGGGAGTCAATGGATCTCTAAATGGATCGATGGGACCTTGGGGGGCAGGATCTGGAAATGCCTCATGTATGTGTATCTCAGCGCCGTGTAACTGTGGGAATACTTTCCCTGGTGGAAATGGACAACTCAATCCAAACTGGCAATGGGGAGTTAACGGAAACGGTGCCTTTGGACCAAATGGAAATGGAGCAGCTTGGGGGATGAATACTTATCCTTGGCAAGGTGGAACTGGACAATGGAACCAAGGTGGAGGTTGGCAAGCTCAAATGCAAGCTCAGGCCTTTGCAAATGGTCTTAATAGTGCTCAAGGACAAGCTTCAGCACAAAGACTTTATGGTAACCAACAAGGTAATTACTATGCTAACCAGGCCCTATATCAAAACGTCGTTAATGCTCAAAGAGACGCTTATAGTGGTCAAATGGGAGCTGCCTATAATGGATATGGTTCAATGGGGTATAACTCTGGTATGAACTATGGAGCGATGGGTGGATTGAATGCTAACTTTAGCATTGGACTTGGAGCTAATGCTGGAGCAGGTTATAGCTGGACACCATAAACGAAAAAATAAATAACAAGCATAAAAAAAGGACACGTACTGTGTCCTTTTCTTTTTTATAGAATGTTAAATCTTTTATTTGTTATGGATTAGAACTCTAATATCTTTTTGGAAAACAACTTCAATCTTATTATTGTCGATATGCTTATCAACAACACCTTCACCAAATTTTGGGTGATCGATAAATTGACCAATTTCAAATTTCGTTCTGATTGAGTATGGTGCTGCATCTTCAGTTTGCTTGCTCTTAGCTTCATCCCAAAGATTCATAATTTTTTGTTCGGCAGAAACTCTTGGCTTTCTAGTTGTTGATTTCTTTCTAGTTGCCGTAGCAGCTTTTTTGATTTTAAATGCGTGAGTTGACTTACATGTCTTACACTGAACTTTATATGGCGTTACTTCATCTCTCATGGCGACAATGATATGAGCAAGCTCAAGTTTACATTTTGAGCAATAAGTAACAATTTCTTTTCCAACGCCAAGTTTAGACATGATTTGAATCCTAAGTTAAAATTTTATTAGAAGTGTAAGGGTACGGTTTGTGAGCGATAAAGTAAAGACGGAACGCATAGGAAAAAAACAACAGGAGCTGTGGGAAAAGGCTAAAACCTTACCGCAAAAACCTGGTTGTTACTTGATGAAAAGGTTTCGTGGCGAGACTGAAGAAATTTTATATGTAGGTAAGGCGAAAAACTTAAAAAATAGGGTTACATCTTACTTTAATGGATCAGCGAAGTCGGCCAAAACAGAAATTCTTGTCGGTCATATCAATGATTTTGATTTTATTATCACGGATAATGAGGCCGAGGCCTTTGTCCTTGAAAATAATCTTATAAAGAAACATGCCCCCAAATATAATATTCGTTTAAAAGACGATAAGTCTTATCCTTACATTCAAATAGATTTTAATGAGCCCTTTGCCAGGCCTCAGTATACGAGAAGGCCAAGAAGCGGAAAGAATCAGAAGCTCTACGGGCCCTTTACAACAGGAAGTAATATCTCTCAGGTTTTAAGAATTCTTATTAAATCTTTTGGCTTAAGAGATTGTAGTCTTTCTGAATTTAAGAGAAGAAAGAGACCTTGTTTACTCTATCAAATGAAGCAATGTAGTGCTCCTTGTGTCGATTATATTTCTCAAGTCGATTACGACAAGGACTTAAGTAATATTTCTTCTTTCTTTGAAGGGAAAACTGACATTGTATTCAAAGAACTAGAAGCACGTATGTTTATGGCCGCTGAAAGAGAAGAGTTTGAACATGCGGCAATTATAAGGGATAGCATAACAACGCTCAAAGAATTTACTGAACAATCGTTTTCACAGAATGTCGAAACAGAGACAGAGAGAAATGTCGATGTTATGGCCTACCATATTGGAGAGTTTGAAATTGATATCTCCGTTTATATGATGAGGGCAGGAGTTTTACTTGGTCATAAGAATTATCACTTTCAAAAAGGTGATAATGAAGCTGAAAGTGAAGAACTATTTTTAAATTTTATTTATCAGTACTACACTCAGAGTGCAGAATCGCTGCCTGATAAGGTTGTCCTAAAGCTGAAGAAGAAATCATTTGATTTAATTAATGAGGCCTTTAAGAATACTGATAAAATGAAGCTTATCGCAGTTAAGCCACTTGGTATGACTAATAAGTTGTATCAGTTAACGGAAGATCATGCGAAGGAGCATCAGCGTTTTAGACATATCAATCAAGACTCTGTTTGGGTTGGTCTTAATAAGCTAAAAGAACTCTTGGGAACAAAAGAAGTTCCAAAGTTATTAGAATGTTATGATATCGCTATTTGGCAGGGACAATCTCCAACAGCATCACAAATTGTCTTTGATGAAGGAAAGCCTGATAAGAAATATTATCGTTATTATCACCTTGAAGAAAGAAAAGAGGGAAATAACGACTTCGCAATGATGAAGGAAGTTCTAACGAGAAGACTAAAAAAAGGGCGCTTACCTGATGTCTTTGTTGTTGATGGTGGAAAGGGACAGGTGAACTCTTTCTTAGCTGTCCTACAAGACTTTGGTCTTGAAGAAATCCCTGTTGTTGGTATTGCAAAAGAGAGAAGTGGGAAGGCACAAAGTTTTAAAGACTCTGAAGTGGCTAAGTCGGAAGAAAGATTGATTATTCCTAATCGATTAAATCCCTATATTTTAAAGAGGTGTCCGTCTTTAATGAGAATACTTGTTCAAATGAGAGATGAGGCCCATAGATTTTCTCGTAAGCTTCACCACAAAAAAGAACATAAGAGAGTTCTTGGTTCTTGGTTTGAAGATATTGAAGGTATTGGAAAAGTAACATTAGAAAAAATTCGTTTAAATTTAGATGTCTCTCTGGAAGAGATGAAGAAATTAACTATTGATGAATTGAGTTCGAAGTTTGATATAAGTAGTGAGATTGCATTGAAGATAAAAGAAAAGCTGTCTAAGTAGACAGCTTTTAATTTAATGTATGAATTTTCTTTCTATTTCCATGGCCACAATCTGGGCATCTAGAGTTCTCTTGAATACAGAGATTTTTATAATCAGAAAGATGTGTGTGAATCATTTTAGCGTTGCATACCTCACATTCATTAATAATCTTGTCAACTTGGTTAGCATCCCCGAAATACTCTTCAAAAGTCTCAAATTTAAAATCAGAATCGAATGTCATTGTGTCTCCATAAAAATAAACTATAAGTTTCAAGAACTTTCACATACCTGTTCGTCAGCAGGCATTGCTTCTTTACGAAATGATGTTTTTTTGAGAAATTGGGGATAAATCTTCCTTGGGGAAATTTTTGCATGAGGAAATAGATGAAAGATCTTTCAAGTTTTATTAACAATAACAAAGGCTTAGAGGCTACTTCTGATAAGGCACCAACTTATCTGGCAAAGCTCTTTTCTAAGTCACAGTGGTTACTAAACTTCAAATGCTCCTCTAGCAAGCACTAAGAGTGAGTCCATACCTAAAAAGCATCACGAAGTTCCTGTGAAGTCTCCTGAGGCACCTCAAAAGGTCGTAGCGAAAGTAGCTGTAGAGAAACCTAAACAAGTGACACCTGAGCCTCCAGCGCAAGTGTCAAAGCTTTCAGAATATGCTTCCAAAGAGCCTGTAGCAAAAGAAGGTCAGCAGGTCTCAGTAAACTTTGAAGTCGCTAAAGATTACAATGCTTATCTCAAGTCATTTTGTCCTACTTGGTCAGTTGATAGTATCGTTGGAATTGATTCCTTCAATGAGAGAATTGATGTTCTCTTTTTAGGTCTTGATGAATTCAGTGAAAATGATCTTCCCGAATCAACACCTTTATCTTTAATTGAAAGTGATCAAGATCTTCTAGGTAAAATGATTAAGGCCATGAATTTGGATCAGGGGAGATTCCTTCGTTTACCTCTTCTTAGCGGAGACAAGGAGTTGGAATTCACCGTGGCGGCAATTCAATATTTTAAACCGAAAGTTGTTGTTCCTCTGGGAGCGCACTCAACAAATATCATGCTTGAGAAGAGAGTTAAGCTATCAAATGTTCATGGGCAGTTTGAGAAGAAGGCTTATCTAGTTAATGGCGAAGATATGATTGTTGAAGTTGCACCATTATTTCACCCTCAACTGTTGGAAATTAATCAGAGTATGAAGAGAACTGCTTGGATTGATATGCAGAAGGTGATGAATTTTGTCGGAAATAACTAGCTAGTTGAGCAAAGTAAAAATATCCAGTAAAATATTCTAAGAGACTTAAGACCATGATGGTCAGGAATTAGAATGAATCTAAAAGTATTATTATCAGCTTTTGCTTGTAGGTACTTCCTATGGAAGTATTTCTACATATATACCGTCTAAATCTAAGACGAATAATCATCAGAAAATTAAAGTTTCGAATCGCTAAGAATTTAA
>NZ_AUNJ01000490.1 GCF_000447775.1 Bacteriovorax sp. DB6_IX | reverse complement strand
TTTTTTATTTCCAAGGTACCAGTATCTTTTTCTCATGAGACTTGCGTTAAATGACACAGACCTCATAAGAAAAAGATACTGGTACCTTGGTCGCCTTGGTTGTGCCATGGAATATGGTCGTTCTTATTTGTGTTTTCTTCGTGATATCAATAGCTTGGAAAAAAGACTCAATTTGTGTTCATAGATAGCCGATAATTATAGACAAGTTCTTGATAAGATTGGGGAATCAGACCATTAAAAAGATCGTGTTTATTCTATTTATACAATTGTCCTTTTCGGCCTTCGCTGGAGAGTTTCATCATTTCTCAAAGACGGAAATAGAGAATTCCTCATTCAATAAAATTAATGCCATTTATCAAAGCTATGTCTCTTTCTTTATTAGAATGGAGAGAGATTCTATTTATGATAAGAGTTTCGATTCTAATAAGAAGAGTCTAAAGAAGAATCTAGAGTGGAAAAAGAAATTTCAAAAACAAGTACTTTTCAATATCTTCTTTAGT
>NZ_AUNJ01000489.1 GCF_000447775.1 Bacteriovorax sp. DB6_IX | reverse complement strand
TACCACCTCTTTCAGAGAACTTAATGGCATTGCTTAGAATGTTGGCCAAGACCTGATTCTTAAAAACCACGGGATCAACATAGATATAGGTGTCACGATTCTTATGATAATCATAACTAATAACGACTTCTTTCTCATCGAGACTGTCTTCTAAGAGAAACTTAATATAACTGATACACTCATTAAGTGAAGTTGGTTTGATATTAAGTTTATACTTACCTTCACTCAGGGCCTGCATATTGCGCACACTCCCCGCAATATCCTTCATGGCTTCAACAGAATGATTGACCTTTTGAGCATAACGAAGAATATCTTCGGACTCACTCTTTCTAAGAATTCTCTTAATATAATTCTCAATAATAAGAAGTGGGTTCGACAGATCATGGGAGAGAACACGAACTAAATTGATAACTCTATCTCGCTCACTCTTAATAGACTCTTGATATTGATGAGACATATGAAGAAAGCCAAAGATAAGCACTGTTGATAATAGGATATAACCAAAGACAATCACTGAGCGGGCCAGAATTTCACCTTTAGAAGAAATAAGATAGGGATAGTCAAAGCCTGTTAACTCTAAGAAGAGAAAGACACTTGCAACAATGAAGACAATAGCTCCCCAAACGAGGGCCGCCCTCTTTCCTGCAATAAGACCTGCCAGTAGTGGAATAACACTAAACCAAATAATGATCATGCTATTAAATCCACCTGAATAGAATGAAAAAGTTGATTGATGAATAACGCCAACACCAAGCATGAGACTACAGATAAAGAATGTATTCTTAGTATGGCGAAATAATAGTGGCGAGAGAAGATGAATTGAGCTAGCAACGATTCCCACATAACCTGCCAGCGGATTAGAAATTGTAAATACCGCAATCAAAGCATATGTCCACATCAGAACACCTGTTGTTAAGACTGCAATAAGATGGGCATGGATCTCTTTAAAATCCGTGTCCTTCTTCTCAATTCTTTTCTGTGAAATATACCCGAATAAATCCAGGTACGCCTTGATATATATCGGCGTTGTCTCTTTATCCCCGCTCATCCCAAGTATTTTAAACGAGTTCATGACTGGTGAATAGGGATTAATATTAGGGCCATAAGTGACTTAAATCATAATAATAAAGTGAGGCATCTGAGAAATACCATTGACCTAAACGCTAAGAAAAATTGCCACTTTTCCTAGCGTTAGTATAAGTTTTATTGAACAAGATCAATCTTTATAGACAGTGGTTTTCACTGAGATTCCTGAAATATGAGGAATGAAAACAACTTGTCCATGACCAGCATTTTCAATTTCTTCGTGAGCACTTGTCTTAATCACATTAACCTTTGTGACTTTCTCTTTTCCATCTGGTGTATAGAGCTTTAGAGTGTCTCCGACTTTCAACTCATTTTGGCGACTTCTCAACATAATTCCAATATGCTTTTTCTTATTCACTTCAATAACATCGCCTAAGAAGTTCATATCAGATCGTTGAATACGATAGTTCTTCAACTTTTTAAAGAGAACATCAGACTTATTCACATGGAAGAAACCACGGATCGTTGTATTTGGATAGTCATTCTTAATCTGTGTTGCCACATCTTTAGAAAAGCTTCCCATGAGACTTCTAATTCTCTTTAAAAAGCCTAAGTCATGACCAAAACGCAAATCAATACGAAGATTCTGTAGACCAACGTCAAAGAGTTCATCAAGATATTCAAGAAGATAAATATCCTTTGTATTAAACATGAAAGTCCCATGCATATTTTCAATGACTGGAAATCCCTTATGTGGAGATTCTTCACTTGAAGCACTGACTTCAATCGTCGATTGATTTAATTCTAGAGTCTCTTTCTCAGTCCCAAACACAGGTGTCACAAGAGAGCGTGGAGTATAGAAAAGTAGAATTCGTCCTAAACCAAGCAGCTCAACTTCAACATCAAGTTCTTTAATGTATTGTTCAAGAGTATCTTTAGAGAGCTCAAGTGAGAGAATAACTCTTTCAAGTTTATCACCAATGAGACTCTGCCAAATTTTAACGGCTTCAATATTATGATGACCACCGGCCTCAAGAATCATCTGAATAGGCATTTGAGGAAATTTTTCTAAAACGTAATTAACGGCCCCAGGATCTTGTAGGCGAATAGCATCGAAGAGACTAAGATCAATATAATCAAAACTCTTGATGGTCATATTAAAGACATTCTCAGTCATTAAGACATCCCATTCAAGAACAGGACGAATATCATTTTCACGACAGGCCTTTGCAAGTTCACAGGCCATTGCAGCAGAGAGCTTTCCAAAACGACTAAGATTTGAAACTCCTATAATCGCCTCATTGACACCTGCTTCAATGAGCGTTGAGAGTTGCTCCTGACTTTCTAAATAGGTTACAAGTCTCATTGTTCAAGCCTCCTTCTTAAAAGGTTCCACTGGCCGGCCCCTTCCACATAAGGTACTTTAACAAGTGATCCAGGTCTTGTTCTTTCCAGATCCTCATCCATAACATTCTTTATAAAATCGAGAGTAAACTCTATAGCTCTCCCTTTAAAAGGAAGAAGCTCTAACTTCTCACCAACATTAAAAGCACTTCTCACTTCAACTAAAAGGTATTTCGCACCCTCTTCGTTTCGTGCCTCTAGAACTGAACCAACGGCACTATATTCATTAATTTCATGCTCTCTTTCATCATAGATTGAATCACGGCTCGCAGGTTCAACAAGCGAGGCCTCAGTATAGGCCCTATGAGTAACCTTCGTTAACTCCTCTTCCCATGTTTTAAGCTCATCACTAAGGAAGTCACCATGATCTCTATAATAGGCCAGGGCCTCTGAATAAACCTTAGAAATTGTCCCGGCATAGAGATGAGACTTCATCCTTCCTTCGACTTTTAATGAGTCGATTTCACCATTTATAAACTCTGGTAGAACGCGAATTCCCTCAAGATCCTTAGAGCTCATGAAGAAGCTATTCTTAGAAAAGCTATCACCAGTTATTGGATTATCACCTTCTAACTTGTACTCAAAACGACAACTGTGAGCACAACCACCACGGTTACTATCACGACCTTGGGTGAAGTTTGAGATGACACAATTTCCAGAGTAGGCCATGCACATCGATCCATGAATAAACATCTCGACTTCAAGTCCTGCTTCTTTTTTTATTTTGGCCGCTTCGGCAACTGAGACTTCACGTCCTAGAACCACACGAGTTACACCTAATCTCTTCCAAAGTTTTGCCGACTCCACATTGAGACAACTGGCCTGTGTCGAAAGGTGAACTTCTAAATTTGAATTTTCAGAAATATATTTAATAACACCAGGATCTGAAACGATAACGGCATCAACTTTAAATTCATCAAGTTTTTGAATGAACTCCCCAAGAGAGTCAAAGTCTTTATCATGAAAGAAGCTATTGAGAACGACATATACCTGAGCATTTCTCTCGTGAGCAAATTGCACACCTTCTTCCAACTCTTCAAGAGTAAAGTTTTCCGCAGCAGAGCGAAGACCAAATTTTTGGCCACCAAGATAAACCGCATTTGCACCATAGAGAATGGCGACTTTTAATTTCTCTAAACTACCGGCCGGTGCCAATAGCTCTGGGACCCAGTGGGACATAATTTCTACTCCTTTTACCTCGCTTCTATCTACCAGAAATTTCGTATACAATAAAGTCATTGAAATTATTACTTTGAGGTAAAATGCAGCGCATTATTCTAATCTTATTCACGATCACTGCCATCTCTTTCGCATCTCTTTTAGGCTATCTCAACCATGCGAATGAAACGAAGCTCTATCCCTTACCATATAAAATCACAGAAGGCACGTATCCTACTGATAATATTGCCGAAACGGCTGATATTCTCATTATCGGAGATCAATTTGGAATCGAGTTCAATTCACTTGTCCAAAATATGATTGAGAACCTCTCGGTCAATCTTCAGAACCCTCTTTCTGTTTACAATCTCTCCGTAGAAAATGAAGGGATTCATAGAACCCTAAAGAAGATCTCACAAATGAAGAAATTGCCACCAATAATTATTTATGCAGGTGGAAGCAGTGAGTTCGCAGAAGAGCTCTATCCCAAAGATCTCAAAAAATTTAAGGTCAATTTTAATATCTTTAAGAACGATTATATTCAGACCGCCGTTATGCTCTTTCCCATTCTCTCGCGCTTTGTTTACATCCCAGACAAAGTCATTCAGCTCGATCAGAAAATTAAAGCTGCCACAAAGAGAGATGATAGAAGTTTTCAAGTCATCGCTGAAAGTACATTTTATTTCTATCGTGAGCAATTCATGGATCTGATTGATCATATTATTGATAAGGGTTCAACTCCTATTGTCATCACTCGCCCTATTAACTACGAACTCGATGTCAAGGCCGTTTGTGATAATGCTGTCACAGACAATATCACAATAGAGCAAGTAGAAATTTCTAAGCTGATTGAAAAGAATAAGATCAAAGAGGCCTATAATAAGGCCCTACTCCTAGATGGAATCTCAGTTGGAAATGCCAGAACAAAGTACCTCTTGGGAATGACTCAAATTGCTCAAGGTAAACTTAACATGGCCAAGAAGAACCTGCTGCTAGCAAAGGCCTTAGACTGTAGGCCTGAAGGGGCCCATCCCGTTATCAATCAAATTCAACGAGATATTATTAGAGAGCGCGCTCTTGAAAATGTCGACTTTGATAAAATGGTAAATAATAACTTAGGAAAGAATGAGTTATTTATAGATAATCACTCTCCACAGTTCATTTACTGGGAAAAGCTTGAAAAAGAAATGACAAATAAAATTAGAAGGATTCTTGACTTATGAGTATCAAAAAAGATTTTAAAAAAGGTGAAATTATTTGCCATCAAGGTGATGAGAATACAACCCTCTATCTTGTGGAATCAGGAGAACTTCTAGTCTTTGGTCTCGATGGAACAAAGGTCACTCCTTTTGCAACAATTGGCGAGAATGAATTTGTCGGCGAGCTCTCATACTTTGATGGAGAAAATCGTAGTGCCTACGTGATGGCAAATATTGACTCAACTCTTATGGCCGTTCCCCCATCAGAGCAAACTGAACTCATGCCTGATTGGATGATCAAGCTGGGAAAAAATCTCACACGTCGACTAAGACATATTGATAAACTTATTGCTCAAAAAGGGATCAAGAGAAGTAAAGTCGAGGGGATAAAGCCCCTTTCCATAGATGAGCAAAGGGAAATCCTACAAAAGATTCAGGCCACGAAGAACTAGTGCCAAAGTACTCAAATCACGGCCTCATATGGTATAATTAGAAAGTGAAAAGGCTCATCGCTATCCTTTTAATCATGACACTATCCTACTCTTGCTCAACTGAGAGTTTTGAAGATTCTGTCAAACCCTCTGACCAAGATCGTTTTGGCGATGGTAGTGATCAAGCAAGTCCAGCTGATCCAGAACCTACTCCACCAGAGGCCCCGACATCATTGGCCCTCTCAGCAAGTATTGTCACTGGAAACTCACCTATTAACTCACCGACACTGACATGGACTAATCCCACTGGAGAATATCAAAATATTCAGGCCGCACTTGGAACAACTCAAGGTGATACAGACTTCATCTACTGGGTAAATATCACAAAAGGTCTGACGGCCCATATCTTTAGTTCACTCACATTAACTGAGTGTACTTCTTATTATCCAAGCATTCGCTCTATTGATGAAGATGCTCTACCTTCAAGCACAACTTCAATTTCTTCAAGCTTTTATTGGGACAACACAAACCCAACCTTGGCCGGTAATTTATATATCAGTGATTTTCAGGCCAGTTCATCTCAAAGTGTAACGGTAGATCTCTCCGCCATCACTCGATCAGATAACTGTCAGCTCTCACATCTTGAATTTGCCATTGGATATGACGACGAGGCCGATGGTTTTGACAGCGCTGATAGAGAGAATGTTCAAAGCTTTATTACCGCTTCTGGAGGAAGCTCACTTTCAAGTTATCAGCTGAAAAGTGGAGTGGACTCGGCCTCTTTCACACTGGTCTCAGATCGCGAATATTATATAAGCATTAAACTGGTTGATAGTGCTGGCCATGAGGCCTCAACAATCCTCTCGACAAGTAAATGGAAAATTGTTGACGTAGATCTTAGCTCTCAAGTTAGCGCACGCCTTAACTGGACAAATGGAAGTGGCGGCGGAGGAAAAGTTGTCGATGGAGGCGATGGAAGCACAAATGCTGGCGGAAATGGAATCGGTAGCAACGACACAATTCTTCTCACTTCATATTCAGATATCATTTTTGCTGATGGCTCAGGGGGCGGAGGAGCAACCGGATACACACCTGGAGACACTGGTGGAAATGGTGGTAGTGCCGGATCAGGAAATGATTATATCATCGCTGGTGATGGTGACGATCTCATATTCTGTGATGGTTTTGCAGGAGAGAGCGGCGGTAGTGACAAGAACTCGACAGGAGGAAATGGTGGCTACGGCGGTGGTGGCGGTGGAGGCTCTTCAACAATTGCCTCTAGTGTCGGTCTAGGTGGTATTGGAGCCGGTGCCGGTGGTGGTGGAAATGCAGGCCTTGAAACAGATATTCCCTTTGATGCAAGTGATGCAACTTATGGCGGAGGAACAAAGGGAGCGACAGCGGCCCAAAGTTTTGGCTCAGGTGGAGGTGGAGTAAGCCTTTCTGATACAGGAGCAGATGGCGATGGAGCTGGAGATGGCACAAGTGTGGAAGATGGAAACTCTTCTTCACTCTCAATTGATCTCTCGGCCACGGCCCTTTACACTCAAGTTCTTAACGATATCAATCAAGGTGGTGGAGCTGATACACGTCTCTACTCTCAAACGATGGGAAGTGGTAATGATACCGTCATCGGTGGTGCTGGAAATGATTATATTTTCTTAGGTAATGGAAGCGACACTCTCATCTACAACTCTTCAAATGATGGAACAGATACAATCTATGGATTTAGCGCTGGGGCTTCAGGTGATCAAATAGAATTGAGAAATTTACTAAGTGGCTATACCCAAGGAGTCTCGAGTCTTTCTGATTATATCAATGTCACTGATGATGGAAGTGATACCACAATCACAATAGATATCGATGGAACAGGATCGGGAACAACTTATGTTATAATTATTCTGAAATCTGTTCTCACGGATCTTTCAACTTTAGAAACAGATAACCTAACCATTCTCTAGTTATTACTTCTCACTTAAAACTGAAGGACTTCTATCAGTCTTAGCATAGCTTAAACGTCCAAGACGTGAAGTCTTATGATAACTATCAAGCCCAGAAACAGCGACACTACCAAGTCCCTCAATATCGACAAAACCACTTTCACTTATAAATTGTTGATCTAAGTAGGCATGTTCGATTTCCATAATAAGCATATGCGTCCCATTCTCTTTAATAGAAACTTCTCGTATAAACTTAAGGGCCAGTCTCAAATTTGATTCGGCCACAAAGGGAGCCTTAAAGTCATCGACATAGATTTCACTCAATTGGCAGGCGTCGAATTCAGAAACTTCTTCAGGATAGCGAGCACTGGTTTGATGAGCTTTCTTCCAAATTTTTTCATTCACATGATTGAGAGTGCAAAACCCCGTTTGGCGAATATTATCTAATGTGTGTCTTGGAGAAATATCGGGTCTTATAATAAAACCAAGTAGCGCAGGGTCTGCACCGAGATGAAAAACAGAGCTGACAATACTCAGATTACTTTGGCCTTTTTCACTAATCGTTCCAATGAGATTGGCCGACTTAAAGCCACTCAAACTATTAACAAAGGCCGCTCGTTTACGCTTTTCAAAATCTTTAAAATCTATCTGACTCAATTTCTTATCCATAGGATAATTGTAGCGTTATTTGGGAGAAAGTTTAATAGGAAAAGAATTTGTCTAGAAGGAATCTAGCTCAAAGAAAATGAGTGCGTGAGAAAACCCTCACGCACCTATTTGAAAATTAGATTAGTCCAAGTTCCTTAACAGTAGCTTTTTCTGTTCTAAGCTCATCAAGAGTTGTGTTGAACTTCTCAGTTCCAAAGTCATTGTGCTCTACACCTTCAACAACTTTAAGAACTCCATTCTCTACACGACATGGGAATGAGAAGATAA
>NZ_AUNJ01000488.1 GCF_000447775.1 Bacteriovorax sp. DB6_IX | reverse complement strand
AGCTAAATGATAAGAGTACAATCAAACTAGACTCAAAATCTAAGATCAAAGTTTCTCAGATCGTTAGCAAATTACAACCGACTGAAGTAGAGCTCAGTATAGGATCGGCATTTTTTAATGTTTTAAGAAAGAAACAAACTCAGAAAAAGTCAGAAGATTTAGAAAAATTTAAAGTCAAAACTCGTACCGCGGCCATGGCCGTAAGAGGGACAACTTTCTTTGTTGCAGCACTAGACAAAGCTAAGTCCTATGACACATGGATGTGTGTTAAGGAAGGACGTGTTCTCGCAATGAAGAGCAAGCACGGAAAGTCAGTTTTAGTAAAGACTGGTGAAGGGATCAAGATCGCAACACGTGAAAAAATTGAATCACCTCGTCCCCTACCCTGGACTCAAGGGCTCAATTGGGAGCTAGATATTGAAAAAGATATCACTAATAAAGTTGATATCTCTAATGCCTACAAAGACCTACTGGATACAGAATATGATTAAGAGAATAATTTTTGCCCTACTTATAGCATCGAGCACATTGGCCGAGCATGCTCCAAGCTCAGAAAAGAAGAACTTCAATCCTTATGGTATCTTTAGAGTTTTTAAAAAACTCGATCACAAGCATACCCTAATGGGACAAACACTTTATCGAAAGGACAACGATCGCAATGTCTTTGGTGCAGAACTCTCATATAGAAGAAAGGTCAGTAAGCATATTCAATATGGTATTGAAGCTGATATCTACTCTGGAATCCGTCATGATAATGACTGGATAAAGGAAAATGGCTCATGGAAGTGGAAGGATGAAGGAACTGAATTTGGGGCCTCACTCTTTTTAAAATTTAAAAGAGGCCTATACTTTCTACCAGGAACAAATTGGATTGGTGAAATCAATCTAAAAACACACAATAACCTAACAGAGACACTCCTAAGCCTAAAGCCAGAATTCAAATTAACTTATATTCATTTTGAAAATGGAAAACCACTCTACAATATCTACACTAAGTTTAAGTACTATGTCCCACTAAACTACAGTTCAAAAGATATCTATGGGAAATGGCTCTATCTCGGAACGATGCTACATTGGAAGAAGAATCTTAAACCATTTATTTTCTTGGCCTATAGTAGTGTGAGTTGGACAAAATCCGAAGAATTTGAAAATTCACATCTTGATGAAGACTATGATGCCGAAAGTAAACTTAGTCATATTGGAATTGGCCTCAACTACTATCTCGATTAAAACCATAGAAAATAGGCCGTTTATCTTTTTGACGGCCTATGTACTTCTTTCAAACAATCACTTTTTATTGATAAATAATTTAGAATGCTTCCTATGAAGAAGACACTACTATGCCTATTTATCACTATATCGAGCGCGACCTATGCCAACAAGGCCCAAGAGCTCATTCTACTGGATCAGAAACTTGAAAAGAGCTTTAGTGAGCATACTCAACAAGTCAAAGACTTTATCCTAAAAGGTCATACAGAGCATAAGCACTACTTCCTTCCCCATCAAAGGGATCTCATTATCTCATCAGTAAGAGAGCACCTAGAGCAAATTCAGGCCATCGATAAGTATAGGCCAGATAAGTCACATGGAGTGACGAGTAAGAAGAACGCTCATCGAAATTATACAAGACTCCTTGCCAAGACTATTAAATATAAGCACCTAGCAAAGTTCTTTAATTTCTCGTTTATTGGTAAGAATCCATATGTATCAGTCTTAGCAGAAGATCATAGTGATCTTGGACATAGCTCAAAAGAGTTTAGAAAACTTATAAGAAAAACTCTTAAACAATCATGGGACGTTCTCAACAGAAATAATAATAGAGATAGAAATGACAGAGAAGAGAGCTTAAACAATAATGCATTCTTTCACCTCTCAGATCTCTATAAGCATCAAAATGATCTTATTAAGTTTGAAAAAAAGCATAATCCCTTAACCGATGAGCAAATGAGAGTCCTTCTGACTAATACTCATAGCTATATGGAAGAAGTCGACGATCTGCAAGAGCAGATCAAAGAAATTGATTGGAAAGTGGGGGCCTACTCTCCTCTTTACCATCTTAAGGTATTTCTTTTAAAGGCAGCAAGTTATGTGGCCCTACCAGGTAAGCACAAGATCAGCCTTGACACGCTCAAGACGATTGATAAAGAACTAGAACCAGGTGATATTGGACTTATCCAGCGCTACAACAAGCTTAGTAATATTGTATTCAAAGGAAATTGGACACATAGTTTGATCTATCTTGGTAAGTACTCTAAATTTGCAAGCTACTTTAATTCAGACCGTGCGACCCAGGAAGAATTTAAAAAGCGTTGTGAAAAAGAGAATCTACAGTGCTCAAGTTTTGCTTCATATCTTATGGCAAAACATCCAGAACAAATGGGAAAATATATTAAATCAGACAAGGACAAGGATCCAATTGCAACAATTGAATCTTTAAAACCTGGAGTCATCCTCTACACAATGAAAAAGAGTATGGGCTGGGATAATTTGGTTCTCCTAAGACCGAAGAAATTAACTAAGCGTGATAAGGCATTGGCCATTGCCACGGCTTTTGACAACTTAGGAAAGCCTTATGACTATAATTTCAATGGACAAACCAACGAGAGATTTGTTTGTACAGAGCTTGTGAGCTATTCCTATTCGCCAGATCCAAGAATAAAAAAGAATGGTCTGACATGGGAGATGAATTATGTCATGAATAAGCCTGTTATGTATGCCTTTGATGTCTTAGAGACATTTTTTAAGAGGTACCAGAGTCAAGAACAGGAACTTGATGTGGTTGTTTACGTTAAAGGTGAAAATGGAGAATTTGGAAAATCTAAGCGTGGAAATCTGGAAGAACTTCTTGAGAGTGTCGATATAACTGACTAATATTTTGACTAAATATGACCGGAGCGTTTAATCATTAGACGCTCCAAAATCCCTAAATTACCAGAAATTCAATTGGAAACTGGCATTTATTTTGCAACATATATCCCAAAGGGGAAATTAATGTTCAAAATGAAGTCACTTCATTACATTCTACTTACAGCTCTTATCATCTCATGTGGCGGACAAAGCGAAAAAGATGATAAACCAGCGAACTTCATCGTGAGTGAAGTTCAAATGATTGAACTTAAAACTACAAAATCCCAATCAACAGAAGGACTAACTGAAATTAAGGATATGGCCAACTACTATATGAAGGTCTGCCTCAAGGACCCAGCTGTTGGCAAACCAATTATTGACCAAGAATTTCGTTACGATCTAAATGGTAAATCACAAGAAATTAGAACAGACTATGATGGATGTTTCACATGGCATGGAGATATCTCATTCTCAATGTTAAGCTGTGAATCCTATATAGAAGAAAATTTTAAAATTGAAGGTATTGGTAATTATTCAGGCCTAATCAATATCCCTGTCTTCTTTAATCCGACAAATAAAACGGCCAAGGCATTTATGGATGGAAGATACTCTAGACCAGAGAAAATGACAGCGAAAAACTGTGTGGCCTCTAACTTTAGAGTCGAAAATATTCAACTCAATAGAGTGAAGAATAACTCTAATCTTCTTTTTAATCTTACAATGTCTCCAGTGCTAGAAAGAGCGATGATAGATGGAGAAAAAGTTAAAATACCTCTTAAGTCATATGGAGAATATGAGATCACGGCCAAGATTCTTGGAGATATTCAAGGAGAGACGCGCATCCTCACACAAACAAAGAGCAAGGGATCAATTCATTCAGAAAGAGTAAGAAGTGATCTTGCCTTTGAAATTCCCGCCGTACTCTCAGACTCTGAAAGTAACTATAGAATGGAGATTGAGGTTAAATCACTCAACCAACCAGAGTTAAAGTCATTTGTAGGAATGATTAAGAGTAATGATATCTATTTCACTCAGAAAGAGGCCATCACAGAAGTCGAAGATAAGATTGAAGCACAGGCCATTACAGAAATGGATCTCACAAATAAAGATTTAGGCCTTAATACAAATATTATCAAGGCCAAAGAAATTCAACTGGTAAGTGCTGAAGATATCGGTGATGAGTTCTCGCAGAATAAGAGAAAGCTTCTTACTCTAAGCACATGCTTTTTTAACTCACTTTCACAATTTGGAAGCGAGCCGGTAGCAAATCAAGAAGTCACAGTGACACAATCTGAGAAAAAAGACAAAATCACTCTACTTCAAAATACAACTTCTGAAAGTGGGTGTATAAAGTTTCAATATGAAATTGATTATAAACTCTTTGAGAAGAGAAATTGGAGTGAAAGAGAAATCA
>NZ_AUNJ01000487.1 GCF_000447775.1 Bacteriovorax sp. DB6_IX | reverse complement strand
AAATGACATTTTTTCTAATACGAATACCAAATGGTACATATCATAAAAGTCAAAATTTCCATCATTTAGCTTACTCATAACATGGCTAAGCAACCGATAGCTTTCACCGAGATCTTGTTTAAGTAATGCAATAGTGGACATAACCAAGTCATATTGAAGTGAAAAGCTTTCAACTCTACCAAGCCTATCAATTTCCGACTTAACTGTTAATAATGCATTGTCTATATTATTGAGAGTATTTGAACTAAAACATCTATATAGAAAATACTGTACGTAGAGTAGACGCGTTCTATCTGTTACCTTAAAGGTATTATTGTTGTGCGTATAATATAATTTAATGTACTTAAACGCTTCATCATACGAATCACACGATATTGATAAGTTCGCAATAATCAGTTCACGATCGAGCCCGGCCTCTAATAACATTGTTGCAACTTTGAGGTGCTTTATTGCAGCAGGGACATCATTTTCGTATGCTTTTACATTCGACATTTCATCATGATAAAGATGATTAAGCTTCTTATCTGAAACTTGCTCAAGAATATTTTTTGCCTCTTCATTTTCATCATTGAGGATCATAACATTGGCTAAGCTAG
>NZ_AUNJ01000486.1 GCF_000447775.1 Bacteriovorax sp. DB6_IX | reverse complement strand
CTTCGAAGCATATGCCAAAGTTCAACTCAATTTCAATTTCAGGTTACCACATCCAAGAAGCTGGAGCGGATGCAGCTCTTGAGTTAGCCTACACTCTTGCGGATGGAAAAGAATATATTGAAACAGCAATTCAAGCAGGAATGGAAATTGATCAATTCGCACCAAGACTTTCATTCTTCTTTGGAATTGGAATGAACTTCTACATGGAAATTGCAAAACTTAGAGCTGCAAGACTTCTATGGTCAGAAATTGTTTCGAAATACAATCCACAAAATATTAAATCTAAAATGCTAAGAACACACTGCCAGACTTCTGGTTGGTCACTGACTGAGCAAGATCCTTACAACAACGTTATTAGAACAACGATTGAGGCCATGGCCGCAGTCTTTGGTGGAACACAATCACTACACACGAATTCTTTTGATGAGGCGATTGCCCTTCCAACTGAATTCAGTGCAAGAATCGCGAGAAACACTCAAATCATTCTTCAAGAGGAAACTGGAATTACAAATACAGTCGATCCTTGGGGTGGATCATATATGATGGAATCTCTCACACAAGAAATTGCTGAGAAAGCCAGAGAAATGATCAAAGAAATCGAACAAGCTGGTGGAATGGCAAAGGCCATCGAGTCTGGTCTTCCGAAACTAAAAATCGAAGAGGCCGCAGCAGCTAAGCAAGCTAGAATTGACAGAGGTGAAGATGTTATCGTTGGTGTTAACAAATATAAACCTCAAGTTGAAGATGAAATCGACGTTCTTGAAATTGATAATATGGCCGTTCTTGATTCACAAATTAAGAACCTTGAAAAAATTCGTAATGAAAGAGATGAAGAGCAAGTTAGAAAGTGCATGGAAGATCTTTCAATCTATGCCAAGACAGGAAAAGGAAATGCTCTTGATCTAGCTGTTAAGGCCACAAGAGCAAGATGTACTGTTGGTGAAATTACATATGCCCTAGAACAACACTGGGGAAGATATAACGCTAATACAAAGACAGTATCTGGTGTATATGGAAAAGCATTTGAAAAAGACGAGGATTGGATGAGCATCATGAATGACATCAAAGAATTTGAAAAAGAAAATGGTCGTCGTCCAAGAATCCTAATCGCAAAGATGGGACAAGATGGACATGACAGAGGGGCTAAAGTTGTTGCAACAGCTTATGCTGACGTTGGATTTGACGTTGACCTGGCTCCACTTTTTTCTACGCCGGCTGAAGTTGCAAAACAAGCGGTAGAAAACGATGTTCACGTCATTGGTGTTTCTTCACTTGCAGCAGGACATAAAACTCTTATCCCAGACCTTATGGCGGAACTTAAAAAACTCGATGCTGACGATATTATCATTGTCGCAGGAGGAGTTATTCCAAAACAAGATTACGACTTCCTCTACAATGCCGGTGTTAAAGGAATTTATGGGCCAGGGACACCAATCCCTGATGCAGCAAGAGATGTTATTAAAAACATTAGAGAGGCAATCAAGTAATGAATATCGATTTAGATAGCCTACGTTCAGGAAAAATGAGAACTCTTTCTAAGGCCATTACTCTTTCAGAGAGTAAGAAGCCAGAACACCAAGAGCAGGCCCAAAAGTTAATTGAGTCAATTCTCCCTGACACAGGTAAATCTATTCGAATCGGTATTTCTGGAACTCCAGGTGTTGGTAAATCAACTTTTATCGAATCACTTGGAGTCTACCTCATAAATAAAGGTCACAAAGTCGCTGTTCTCGCAATTGATCCAAGCTCCCCTTTAAGTGGTGGAAGTATTCTTGGTGATAAGACAAGAATGGAAAAACTCTCTCAATTAGACAATGCCTTTATTAGACCAACTCCTAGTTCTGGAACCCTCGGTGGTGTAGCTCAAAAGACAAGAGAGGCCATGCTTCTTTGTGAAGCCGCAGGCTTTGATGTGATTCTCATTGAAACAGTTGGTGTCGGTCAGTCAGAATTTGAAGTCGCCGACATGGTGGACTTCTTTACAGTTCTTCTACTTCCAGGAGGAGGAGATGAGCTTCAAGGTATTAAAAAAGGTATTATTGAAATTTCTGATTGTATCTTAATTAATAAGTCAGAGGGAGAAAATCTCAATCGTGCACAAACGACTCAAAGAGAATACCTTAGTGCTCTTCACATCATGCACAGTGATGACCATTGGAATACAAAAGTAGAACTTATCTCTGCCCTCGAATCAAGTGGCCTTGAAAACTACTGGAATATCGTGAATGAATATATTGATCAATCTAAAGACAATGGATTCTTAGATAAAAAGAGAGTCGGTCAAAATAAGAAATGGTTGAATAATTTATTTTTCGAGTTTATCAAGAGTCGTGTGGAAAACAATCCTGAGCTTCAGGCTCAATGGAGAGAATCAGAGAAAGAGATTGAAAAAAACCAAGCAACTCCATTTGCTTCGGCCAATCGAATGATTAAACTTCTCTTTAAAGAATAATCATTACTTTCCAGAACATTCAACCTCTACCGTCTTTGGTCTCGGTGTGAAAACTCTTAAAATCCCGGCCTCAGTATCAAGCGTAAAAGATTTTACTTTTGCTCCTGAAGCAACACCGGACATATAGCTTCCTGTTCTTACTGTTAGTCTTGCTGTCGCACTTCCATCTGGTGTAATGAGTTCTACATCATTATTTGATGATACCGAAATAGAGTACTGTCCAATCGAATCAGTACAGTTGATCTCAGCTCCTAGTGCCGGCACCATTAATAATGCCAAGACAATAAGTTTTAATACTTTCATGTCATACTCCTTAGAGTTGTATTGTTATTCTATCACCATTAAACTGAATATTTTCACCTACCAGGGCCTTTTTCATTATCCCTAATAGGAATTTCTTCCATTTGATCTTAAACCAGCCAATTGGAACCTTGATTTCGTCTACATTTAAGACAATCTGATCCTTAGCTGGACGATGGTCAACGCTCCCTTTGATGTACACATCAAATCTTGCATACTTACCTAAAATCTTCTTATAAGCTGATGCTTTTATTAGGGCCTTTCCCTGATCTAGTTGAAATGAGATACGCTTAGCAGTCTTCTCCTTGTCACTAATATGTGCCAGTGGATCAAAACCTTTAGTCATAATATCTTCATATCTAAACCATAAATTTTCTTCATCTCTTGAAATTAAACTCTTAATATTAATTCTTCCTGACTCAATACATTCCTTAATAACAGAATGAAGATCATAGAGAACTGAGTCTTCCGACTTTTGACACTTAACCGTTAAATCCTTCGTCGTTACAGAACTCTCTCTATCAACGAATTGAATCACTGGTGCTTGGAAATAGAGATTTCCGTTGGCCACTTCAAGATTCTTCATATTGATATAGAACTTAGTTTCGTCTTTCTTATTTCTTAAAACAATTTTCGGTACCTCAAGACTGACAGAGTTTTCACACTGCTTCTTAATAATCTCACTATCAAAGGTAAGTTGATCCTCGTCTTTCATACAAGTCGCCGAGATATTTGATGTCTCCATAAAATACGGCGCCATTGTCATCGTAGAGTTAAGTGCATTCAATCTAAAGACAGAGGCACCAAGCAGATCTAGCTCACCTAGCTGAGCTGTAAAATCCATTTTATCTCCATCTTCATAGTCTAATTGAATATTCATTGTCATAGGTGCTTCTGCCTTTTCAGGGCTGACAAAGAATTCGGTCATACAACCCCTCTCGATACCATCGGCAGAGGCCATGTCCAGATCAGGATCATTTGCTGTACAAAAAATATAGAAGTTATTTAATTGTGTTCTAAGGTCATCCATTTTTATAGAAAAGTTCTTTCCACCAAAAGAAAAGAAACCTGGATTGATAATCGCGAGAGATTTCTTAGTCCCCATTTCTACGACATCGTTGAAACCATTCTCTTTACCCATATCAAAGTTGAAGTTCATATACTTGGCCTTAAAGCCCATGACTCCATCCGTATAGGTCATATTTGCATTAAAAATTTCATCCTTATTAGAGAGATTAAAGGCCATATCAGAACGCGACATTCTTACATCTGTAAAATTTAAGACTCCTGCCACAGCATTCTTATCCACCTGCTTCTTATAGTTCCAATCAGTGATACCGATTTCTAAAAAGTTACTTGAATTTCCAGTCGCTGCGACTGAAAAGCTAGTCATTAAGGCCAATGTGGTCAGTAGTTTCTTCATTCTCTATCCTTATAATAGATTTAAGTATAGAGAAAAAGAGAAGTTAGGTGTTTTAGAACGAAGTATTTACAAGGGCCGTATAAAGTTTAGACACTATAAAGGAAAGGCCTTCGCAAGATTTATGCTCAGAGAGCGCTCAAGAGAGGTATTCTTACTACCGCTCAAAATAGTCTGATCAGCATAAGTTACACCATAAGAAATATCATTAAGCATATAAGACAGGCTGAGGTTCAATGTCGTCACGAATATACCTTCGGAGTCTTGTCTTGTCCCATTATTAAATATGAGCTCACTATGACCATCATATTTAAATGCGGCACCACCTCCAATTCTCAGATCACCCATTGAAGGACTATATCCAAAACTTAGAGAACTCTCGATAGTAGGATATCGATAAACCTCTTCACTTGAAAACCTCTCCTTAAAGTAATATGTCAGGTTAGAATCCAAGGTAAAATCAAACTCTTTTATCAACTTAAAAAACATTACCCCTAATCGAGTTTGGTGAAAGCCGCTTCCTGTAACGTCTGTCTGAAGACGACTTTTAGTCTCATACTTTGAGTTTCCTGTTGGGAGAACCTGAGTAACATAAACAAAACCACGAGGCTTCCAATATGAGAAGTATTGCTCCTTAAGAAACTCGTAACCAACCGTGATATTAATATCCGCTATATTAGTTTCACTTTCTCTCACACGACTTGTTTTCTTCGTAACCTTTGAAACACTAGCCCCTATAGCAACTTGAAAGTAATTATCAAACTGGTAAGCTGTTGATACTTTAAAACTCTCAAGAACCTCACTATTTTCAGGGCTTCTCTTCGTCACATCTCCATCTGTATCAACATCATAGAGGTAGGCACTATTCTTATAATTAAATTGAAGTTTCATTCTATCATCAGAAGTAATAATAGAAGACGAACCAGCTCCACCTCCGCAACAAGATGCTGCAAAAGAAATCGAGCTAAAAAGTATTGTGAATATCGCTATAATGTAATTGGCCACAAGACCTCTTCTACGACACTCTCACCATCCTTAAGTTGAAGATGAAGGTCCCAATACCCAGGCATAGTAAAGAAAATTTTGTCTGCCTTATAGACACCATCTTGAACTTTAGTTATTTCAATAGGAAATGATCCATGACCATGATCGGGCATCCATAATTTTAAATGAAGAGAATACTCAGGGTCAGTCAACTCACCAACGCTATTGAGAAAAATTATATTTATAGAATTATTCTCATAGAGTGCAACAGTTGCACTATAACGTGGGATGAGTTGTAATCCCCCTAATATCAATTCATTTGTTTGAGTAGAAATGGTATCTGTTCCACGAATACTATTGGAAGGTTCATCATCACTTAGAAATGGTGAGTCTCCACATGAAGCAAGACTCATCAACACCATTATCGTAAAAAGGATTTTGTGTATTCCTGTCACAGTACTCATTTCTACTCCAAGTTATTCAATCTCAACTTTTACTGCTAACTCTTCATCACCAACTTTGATAAGCACTTGCCAGTACCCCATCATTCCACCAATAAATCTGGCATCATTGATTTCAAACAGTCCCGCTTCAACTTCCTGCCAAGTCATCGCCGGTCCACCGTGACTATGTCCATTGGACATGATCATCCAAGGTCTAAATGAGACTTCAGCTTCAGGTGAAACTAATTCATGGTTGTGGTCACCATTTCTCCAAAAAGAAACTTCAAAACCTGATTCAACATTATATGCAGGCCCATTAGTCCATTCTAAATCAGCACAAAGATCTTCCGCTGAAAAATATAGTGGACAGTGTGCAAGAATATTTACACTAACTAAAGTTGTTAATAATACTAAAAGCTTTTTCATAGAAACCTCTCTATCTATAATGTCGTTAATTTATCTTTCAATGTAGCAACCAAGCGCTCTTGCGAACTGCTTACTTGGCTTCTTGCCTTGATCAATTTCTTTCAATGCTTCCTCCAGGTAGAACTTCTTCGCATTCTTAAAAAAACGTGAGTTCGTCACACCACCGTGATAAAGGATTTCACCCTTTTCATCTAGGACAAAGACATGTGGTGTTTTAAGAGCATTGAATTTATTGGCAAAATTTAATTTCTTATCGAAGAATATTGGAAACTCTATCTCATACTTAGAGAAATAGTTTTGAGCAACGCCTCTTGATACCATTTTATTTGAATGAAAACCCATGAATTGGAAATCAGGATACTTCTTTTGAAGATCATTCAAATATTCAAATGTTCCTTTTGAGCAAGGACAGGTTGCACTGAGAAAATAGAAGACTCCGACTTTCTTCTTAGACTTGATAGTTATTTCTTTATTAGAAATTAAATCATGCCCACTTAACTGCTGCCAGCTGATCACTGAGGCATGTATATTTAGGCTCAACAATAGGAATGCTAGAATGATTTTCATAGCTGCTTTTTATGATTTTTGACCAGAGTGGTCAAAGCAGCAAATTGTTGCGGCCTACGACTTAGGCGTATACTTCTTCAACTTTCTTTGTAGACTTTGACGGTGAATACCAAGTGTTTTCGCGGCCTTAGTGATATTCCCCCCACACTTTTGAAGGACAAATTCAATATATTCTCTTTCATTTCTATCAAGTGAAAGTCCTTCTTCTGAAATGACCTCGGTGACTTTCTCCTTCTCTCCCAAGAGTGCAGCTCTAAGAACATCAAAACTAATAGGTTTAGTTAAATAGTCATCAGCACCAAGTTTAATTGCCTCAACAGTAGTAGAAATGCTGCCAAACCCCGTCAAAATAAAAATCTTGGCCTCAGGATACTTCTTTCGAATATCTGCGACATAATTAATAGATGACTTAGTTTCAACTCTTAAATCAAGGATAATATGCCCATACTCTTCTGTTTCTTCGAGAACTAATTCTGGATCATTAAGTACCTTAACGTCATCACCAGCTTCCTCAAATTCGATTTGAAGCATTCGCGCATAATTATAATCATCTTCGACAATTAAAAGTTTCATGAAATATTCCTAAAACTCATTTCTATTACGGCCCCATTATCATTGTGTATCTTCATGAAGCCTCCAAGTAAATCAACATAAGTTAAAGCATTATAAAGACCGATCCCCATTCCATCACTCTTTGTTGAGTTAAACGGTGAACCAAAGTTTTCAATAACTGAAGCTGGAAAACCAGGACCATTATCTTTAACTTCAAAGACTAAGTTCTCCCCCATATTTCGAAAAGAGATCTTCACCTTCGTGGCGCTTGCCTCTGCACTATTATGAACTAGGTCGTAAAAAAGTCTAAAGAAAGAGATACGCGATCCCTCTAGTATAACTTTTTCTAAATTTGACCACGTTAAGTCTATATTAATTGATTCGCTGGCCAATGTAGATGCAACATCTTGTAGCACCTCTTCTAATGGCACTTCCTCAAAATCCATTTTATGCTCATTATGTGATTGCCTCACCATTGACTGCAGGGCCATCTCGCATTTTCTTAAAGACTCGTCTAAAACTTGATAATCAAAGTCTTTTCCTCGACCCGACTTAATTCTATCTACCGCCAGTCTCATACTTCCCATAGGAGTTCCAAGTTCATGACAGAATCCACTCGTAAGCGAACCAATTGCTTGTAATCTAGAGACCCTTAAATCCCTTCTCGCTAGTTCTTCCATATCATTTCGATATCTATTCAAAATATAGGCCAACCAGCTCATAAAGAACCACAGAGCAACCATGACAATGGCCGTGCTAGAAAAATCAACTTCTAAGAAATCACTAGTATGCCAAAACTGAAAGTATGAAAACTTCTGTAAATAGAGAGATCCTAAGGACAAAATTAAAAGAGCAAAACTCTTTTTAATGCCTAGGAACAAAGGAGCCACAAAAGGACTTAAAATTAGTAAGAATGTAAATGGATTACGACTACCACCATTTAGGTAAATAATTGAGGATAGAAATGAAACGTCGATCAATAACTGTCCAAAATTTCAATCGTCAATTCTTTCTTCGCCTCTTGCAGGTTATTCAGCAATATAACAACGATAAGGATAATTATTGAAAGGGAAAATTGGCGGAATGAAATTGCGTGAGTTTCTACAAAGAGCATCAGTACTAAGGCCATAAGAAAGACCAGACCCCATCTCGCTCTTTTAAGAATGTGAGGAGAAAAAATCTCCTCACTCTTATTTAATAATTTTGGAAAAGTAATGAAACTCATGCAGAGTTCATATCATGCACAGAGTCTTTTTTAAAGTACTCCAACACCTTCTCTAATAATTTCAGGGGCTCCCGATGTAAAATCCACAATCGTACTTAACCCCACGAAATCATAATCACCTGGGTCTACAATCATCCCCAACTGAGCTGAAAGTGCTTCTTCTATTTGATAGCTGTAAATGGCGTCATCTTCACCTAAACCAACCATATCACCTGTTAAATTCGTCGAGATAACAACGTCACCATGGGCCTCAAGAAACTTCTCAACAAGTGTTGAAGGTACAAACCTCAATCCAACTTGATGATCATTCTTATTTGCTTGAACAGCTCTCGTGATTTTCTTTGTCGCCTCAAAAATGAATGTGAAGTGTCCAGGAATCTTCTTCTTAATAATTCTAAAAACAGAATCATCAATAACTGCAACTTCACTAGCTCTAGAGATGGAATCACACAGTAAAGAAAAATGCTTAAGTCTATCAACTTTCTTCAAGCGATAAATCTTCTCAACACCCTTTTTGTGAAATGGATCTGCAATAACGACCCAACTTGTGTCAGTTGGTAAACAAACAAGACCACCGGCCTTAATTATCTCAGAAGCTTTTGCTAGAACTCTATCATCTGGGTTTTCACCAATTACATAGTCAATCATCTGGTTACCTTAGGTACTTTAAAAATTCATTATCCGAAGAAAGGATGAACTTAGTGTCTTCTTTAATAGATTTACCGTAAGCTTCCATAGATTTCATGAACTCATAGAACTTTGGATCTTTCGAAAAAACCTTTGCATAAATAGCTGATGCTTTTGCATCAGCACGACCTTTAATTAACTGAGCCTTCTTATAACTTTCAGACTCAATTCTTCTTAGATCTTTTTCAAGACGTCCTTCAATCTTTG